>UREB01000067.1 GCA_900546685.1 uncultured Eubacteriales bacterium
GGTTGTCTTTGCGCTGGAGGCCATCCAAGATCCCGTCTCCCTCTTCGAGCCGGTGTACCATGATGGCAACGACGCCATGTTTGTAATGGATCAGGTTTCGGATGAAAAGAATAAGCAGGAAAACTGGCTGGAAACCATCGCCCTGTCCCAGGCCTTGCAGCGCCTGGCCGAGAGGGAACAGAATATCATCTATCTTCGCTATTTCAAAGGACGCACACAGATGGAGGTAGCCGAGGAGATCGGCATCAGCCAGGCCCAGGTATCCCGCCTGGAAAAATGCGCGCTTCATCGATTGAAAACACAGATGTAAAAGGCCCGAAAGGGCCTTTTTTCATGCGCCTTCGGGATACCTCCCCTGCTTTCGGCATACAACTGAAAGGAAAGGGGTCGTTGGAATGGAACGTTTTAGCGATTTATGCCGAAAGGATGTTATCAATATCTGTGATGGGCAGTGCCTGGGGCAGGTCAGCGATCTGGCGCTGGATTGGTGCAAGGGCACCATTATAGGGCTCATCGTGCCCTATTCGGAAAAAGGCGGCTTGTTTCGGCGAAGGGAAGAAATGTGCATCCCACTGGAATGCATCACGCGCGTAGGCCGGGACATTGTGCTGGTAGAGCTGCGCCATATGCAGGGATACATCATACAGGATTAGTTTTCAACTGCCTACAGGATATGGTATAATACAATAATTCCTAAGAAAACGGAGCTGGAATACCCAATGAAATGTATTTATTGTGAGCATCCGGAAAGCAAAGTGGTGGATTCCCGGCCCACCGACGAAGGCACGGTGATCCGCCGGCGGCGCGAATGCCTCAAATGTGGCAAACGATTTACCACCTATGAAAAGGTGGAGCAGACGCCGGTGCTTGTCATCAAAAAAGACGGCCGCAGGGTCATGTTCGATCCGGAGAAGATCCGTACCGGCATGCTCAAGGCCACGGAAAAACGCCCGGTTTCCATCGAACAGATCGATAAGATTGTGGAAAATATCGAAAAAACCATCTACAATTCGCTCGAGCGCGAAGTGGCTAGTGAGCGCATCGGGGAGTTGGTCATGGAAGGGCTCAAGCAGCTTGATCCCGTAGCCTATGTGCGCTTTGCCTCGGTGTACCGTCAGTTTACCGATATAGATACCTTCAAACGCGAGCTGGAAAAGCTTTTGGAGGAAAAATGACACAAGGAGGGGCTGCTTTGCATCAGACAGATCACGCTTTTGAGGCGTTTTTGCAAAAGACAGCGCACGGTTTTACGGCCCAGCAGCTGGGGCCGATGACGGCGCTGAGCATTCCCATGTTCGCCCAAACGGGGCTTGTCAGGGCCTGGTTTACCAACCGCCGTTACGGGCAGAGAGACGATCTAAAGCTATCCATCGCCCGCATGGGTGCGACGGATGAAATCGTGGATAATTTTCTTAAGGCGTTTGACTGCGCTGGGATAGACCCGCAGGACACCGTCATCGCCAACGCCCAGCACGGCACCGATGTGCTGCCGGCGGATGAAACGCACCGTGGTTGGGGGCTGTTTCATCTCTATACGGAAAACGATCCTGGGTTTGACGGCATGGTTACGGACCGGCGTAGTGTGGCGCTTGTGGCTACGCATGCGGATTGTACGCCGGTATACCTGTTGGATCCTGTGCACCATGCCATTGGCCTGTGCCATGCGGGCTGGCGCAGCACGGTAGGCGGCATGGTAACAAACCTCATCGACGCCATGACGGCCATGTATCAGACCCGCCCGCAGGATCTGCTGGCGGCCATCGGCCCGCATATCGGCTCTTGCTGCTTTGAGGTGGACCCGCCTGTGGGGAAAGCATTTGCCGATGCGTTTCCTAAGGCAGGCTGTGTGTTGCCCGGCCAAAAACCCGGCAAACAACAGCTGGATCTGACCAGGGCTTCGGCCTATCAAATGTATCGCGCCGGCCTTTTGGGGGAAAACCTGACCATATCCGACGAATGCACTTGCTGCAATGGCGACCTGTTTTTTTCCTATCGCCGCGATGGCAAGGCATGCGGGGCCATGGCCTCGTTTTTACAGCTTAGATAAACAACGATAAAGGGGGAGAACGCCGCATGGCGAAACAAAAGATTCTGGCCGTGGATGACGAACGGCATATCCTGGAACTGATTTCCTATAACCTGGCCGAAGCAGGCTACGAGGTGGAAACGGTGGAAACCGGCGAAGAGGCGCTGAGCAAAACAGCGGAGTTTCATCCCGATTTGATTTTGCTGGATGTTATGCTGCCGGATATCGATGGGCTCCAGGTCTGCACCAGGCTCAAACGAGATCCGGATACCGCTGGCATTCCCGTCATCATGCTCACGGCCAGGGGCGATGAGATCGATAAGGTGCTGGGGCTGGAAATGGGCGCTGACGATTATGTGGTCAAGCCCTTTGGTGTTCGGGAGCTGGTAGCGCGTGTCAAGGCGCTGCTGCGCAGATCCGGTTCGCATAAGCAGGAGGAGCAGCCTACCCAGCTCTCCGCAGCCGGCATCACGCTGGATCTCACAACCTACCATGCCATGGCCGGAGGAGAGCGCTTGCAGCTTACTTTAAAGGAGTTTGAACTGCTGCGCACGCTGATCCAAAACAAAGGGCGTATCTTAAATCGGGATCAGCTGCTCAACAAGGTTTGGGGCTATGAGTATTTTGGGGAAACGCGCACTGTGGACGTTCATATTCGCCATCTGCGCCAAAAGCTAGGTGCTTTGGGACAGCATATCGAAACAGTGCGCGGCCTTGGCTATATGTTCAATGAATTGGAGAGAGAATGAAACGAAGGATTTTTATCGGCACAGCAGTCATCGCTGTGCTGATGACGTTTTTAGTGGGATATTTGGCCACGATGCGCATCAACAATGCCTCCGAGCACGCCGTACAGCAAAATTTGCTGACCAATGCAAAAATCATCGCGGCTGAGCAGGATGAGGCGTCTATGCGCCATGCAGCGGATATCGTGGCCGAGGCCTCCGGTATGAATGTAACCCTGATTCTAAAGGATGGCACCGTTTGGTATCGCCAGCCGGCGCTGGCAAGCGGCAGCCCAGAACAGAATCATCTGGAGCGTGAGGAGGTAAAGCAGGCATTTGAAACGGGCGTGGGCATTGCCCAGCGCCATTCCACGACCATGGACAGAACCATGAGCTATGTGGCAGTGGCCACCGAGGATGGCTCGATGGTGGTGCGCATGAGCATCCAGGTAGACGATATCCTGGCGGCAAACCGCCAAACGGCATGGGAAATATTTTTCCTGCTCACCGTATGCTTGGCAGGGCTGCTGGTGCTGTCTTGGCGGATGACGACGGTGATCGTATCTCCCATCAATGAGATCACCTCCGTGGCAAAAGAATACGCCGATGGCCAGTACGGGCGAAAGATCCGTACCGATTACCGCGATGAAATAGGCGTGCTGGCGCATGCGTTTAATTCCATGTCCACAGCATTGGTGGAAACCAACGAAACGCTGGCTGCGGATAACGGCAAGCTTCAGGCCATCATGGAGGCCATGACAAACGGCGTCGTGGCGGTGGATTCCGATCTCAAAGTCATTATGACAAACTCCGCCGCGCGCCAAGTGCTGGGCATTGGCTGGTCCGCCGTGGGGCAGAGCTTGTTTGTCGCTACGGGCAAACAGGAATTGGAGAGCTTTTTTAAGCGTACGCTGGAAGGCACAAACAAAATCAGCGAGGAGATCACGCTTTCTTATGGCTTTGGCGTGACCAGACAAAAAAAGATTTTGCGCATCCGCGGCTCACGCCTACGGCAAAACGGCGTGACTACCGGCGCTGTGGCTGTGCTGGAGGATATCACAGAGCTAAAACGCCTGGAAAATATCCGTACCGAGTTTGCCGCCAATGTTTCACACGAATTAAAGACCCCGCTCACCAGCATCAAGGGCTTTGTGGAAACGCTGGAAAGCGGCGTGGACGATCCCGAGCATGCCAAGCGGTTTTTGCATATCATCTCCTCCGAAACAGACCGCCTAACGCGCTTGATTTCGGATATCCTGTATGTGTCCGAGCTGGAAAGCTATCGCCAAAGCGTGCCGGAGATTGTGGACGTGCTGCAAAAGGCCAGCGACGTAGTGGAGCTATTAAGCAAAAATGCGCAGAAAAAGCACATTGACCTTACCCTGGAGCAAGACCCCCATCACAGCGCCTTCTGCATGGGGGATGGGGATAAAGTGCAGCAGATGCTGATGAATCTTGTGGCCAATGGCATCAACTATACGCCAGAGGGCGGGCAGGTAAAAATACAGCTGTCCTCCGATGAAAAGCAAGTAAAGATCGTCGTCAGCGATACCGGCATTGGCATTGCGGAAAAGGATATTCCGCGGCTGTTCGAGCGCTTTTACCGCGTGGATAAAGGGCGCAGCCGCGCCACCGGCGGCACCGGGCTGGGGCTTGCCATTGTAAAGCATGTGGTAATGAGCATGAAAGGGGATATTCAGGTAAAAAGCGAAGTGGGCAAAGGCTCGTCGTTCATCGTAACGCTGCCAAAGGCAGATAAAACGGAAGCATAAAATACCGCCGCAGGCGCTTAGTCTGCGGCGGTTGTATTTTGGCGGCAAGGGATCAGAAACACTTCCAGATACAGCATGCGATGATCTTGCGTTGAAACGGCTTTCGGGGCTTGGTCGCATTTCCCCCCAAAGGCCAGGGCAATCCGCCTGCTCGGCGTGTTGCGAATATCCACCGGATAGCGCAGGGTGGCAATGCCCAGATGATCTGCATAGCGGAGCAGGGCGGAAAACGCTTGGCTGCCATAGCGCCGGCCCTGCGCTTCCCGCTTTAACCAAAGACCGGCTTCCGGCGCTGTTTGCAGATGGTGTAGGCTCACAAGGCCCAAAAAAGAGCCAAGGCATTCTATGGCAAATACGGCGTTGTCCTTTGCCGCTTTTTGCCATCGGCAGATGATTTTAGCGGTCTCGGCCCGGCTTTTCGGCGGCACAGCCTCCATATAACGGGCCACTTCTGCGGTAAAATATAAAAAGATGTCCTCGGTATGCTGACTGCCTACTGGCACAAGACATAGCTGTGAGTGATCATATCTCATGTTCCTTCCTCCTATGCTCAAAATAGCAGACGCCCGCCATCAACACAAGGAAAAGTTGATTAATTCGCCGCGTTTTGGCAAGGATAAAACCAAAAGGAGGCGGAAGCATGCCTGGTACTTTGAATCTTTATCTTTGCATGTTCTTATTGTGCGTAACGGGCGCCGTGTCCGGTCCGCTGCGGCGGGCGCGCATCCACCCGGCCGTGGCAGGCATATTTTGCCTTTTCACGATGTTCTTCTCTGTATTTGAAGAGGTGCAGCTGTTGCCCCGCCTGTATGTGAGCCCCGGCGGCTTTTTCATGCCGCTGGCAGGCGGTATTTTGCTGCTGGCCCAGGGGCCGCAGGGAAAACGCAGGTATGTGGGGGCCTATATAGTGCTCACCATGCTCATCGGCTTTTTGATGGGGCAGCTCACCGAATCGCTGACGGACGTATGGTTCCATGGAGCGCCATGGATCGTATTTTGCGCATGTATTGTTTCGGCATTGCTGTTTTGCGGAGAGCACCATACCGCGCTGACCTGTGCAATCCTAGGCTATTATGGGGCAGGGCTGTTGGGCTATTTGCTGGGCGTGCTGCCCCAGGCTTGGGGCTCCATGACCCTGGGCAGCGGACAGGATGCGCTGCCCTGTGCGCTGGTTGTGCCTGTTATGCTGGCATTGTGCGAAGTCATTCGTTTATGCTCCGGGCTGCTGCGACGCCGCAGGGAAAAAGGGCAGCGCCAAGCGCCGGCCCGCTTGGAGGAAGCCTCTATACCGACAGAGCCGGAGCATCAAAGCGCCTGAGGCAGGGAGAACGCCGTTTTGCAGATTGCAGAGCGGCGCTTTTTTTGTGTGGTTGGCGGGCGGGGCAAAAGCATGGTATAATAAACGGAACATTGGAGGGGAATATGGCAAACCATCTCATCACTGCTGTAGAGCCCGGCTCCATTGCAGAGGAATTGGGCATAGAACCGGGGGACGCCCTGGTATCCATCAACGGGCGGCCGGTAGCCGATGTACTGGACTACCGCTTTTTGTTGTACCAGGATGCGTTAGAGGTGCAGTTTGTTTCCCCTACTGGGCAAGAGCTGACGGCGGAGATTGAAAAGGAGTACGATGAAGATCTTGGCCTTATCTTTGAGCGCCCTTTGATGGACCGTCCCAAGGCATGCCATAATAAATGCATTTTCTGCTTTATCGACCAGCTGCCGCCGGATGTGCGCAAGACCATGAAGTTTAAGGATGATGATTGGCGGCTTAGCTTTTTGCAGGGCAACTATACCACGCTCACCAACGTAAGCGATACAGAGCTGCAACGCATCATCGAGCAGCATATCTCGCCGCTGTTCATCAGCGTGCATACCATGGATCCGGCCCTGCGCGTGAAGATGACGAGCAACCCCAAGGCGGCCAAGATCCGCGAGCAGCTGTCACGGCTGCAGGAGGGCGGCATTGATTTCCATGTGCAGATCGTGCTTTGCCCCGGCGTCAACGACGGGGAAGCCCTGCAATATACGCTGACGGAGCTGGCCAAATTCAGGCCGGCGTGTTTGGATGTGGCGATGGTGCCGGTGGGGCTTACGCAGTACCGCGATGGGTTGTATCCGTTGACGAGCTTTACCAAGCAGACCTGCCGCGAGGCCATCCGGCTGGTAGAGGCGTTTGCCCAAACGCTGCCGGAGCCGTTTGCCTATCTTTCGGATGAGTTTTACGTGCAGGCGGAGCTGCCTCCGCCGCCGTTTGCGTACTATAAGGATTTTGAGCTGACAGAGGACGGCATCGGCCTAATGCGCTATCTGGAGGATACCGTGGACAGGGCGCTGGCAAAAGCAAAACCGGCGCGCCCGTACCGCGGCACCATTGCCACGGGGCAGGCGGCCTATCCTCTGCTTTGCCGCATTGCAGAAAAATGCAGCCAGCGTTTAGGCATAGAGTTGCGCGTTGTGCGCGTGGAGAACCGCTTTTTCGGCGAAAGGATCACCGTGGCGGGCCTGTTGACCGGGCAGGATCTCTATCGCGCCCTAAAAAAAGAGGATCTTGGAGAAATCGTTTACATCTCCCGCAGCACACAGCGAGCGGATGAGGATGTGTTTTTGGATGATATGAGCCTTCTAGAGCTTCAGCAAGCGTTGGGCGTGCCGGTGCGCACGTTGGAAAACGATGGAGAGGCTTTTGTGGAGGCACTGTGTCAGGGAAAGGAGTACCGATGAAAAACAAACCGTTGGTGGCCATTGTGGGCCGCCCAAATGTAGGGAAATCCACCTTTTTCAACCGTGTGGTGGGCCGCAGGGTCGCCATCGTGGAGGATACCCCCGGCGTGACCCGCGACCGCATCTATGCCGATGTGGAATGGGGCAGGCATTCCTTTTCCCTCATCGATACCGGCGGCATCGACCCGGCGGGTGAGGATGCTTTGTACGCCAAGATGAAAGAGCAAGTAGATGTGGCCATAGACATGGCGGATGTCATCGTGTTTTTCGTGGACGGCAAGCATGGCAGCCCTTCTCCGGACGATGAGGACGTGGCTACACTGTTGCGCCATACCAAAAAGCCGGTTGTGCTGGCGGTCAACAAAATGGATAAGCACGGCGCAAACGCCGAGAACATCAAGCAGGAGCTCACGAAATACGACCTCATCCCCGAGGAGTGGGGCGGCGACACCATCGTCTGCCCGATCTCTGCCAAGACGGGCATGGGCATCGACCAGCTGCTCGAGATGGTCATCCTGACCGCCGAGATGCAGGAGCTCAAGGCCAACCCGAACCGCGCCGCGAAGGGCACCGTCATCGAGGCCCGTCTCGACAAGAACCGCGGCCCCATCGCCACGCTGCTCGTGCAGAACGGCACGCTCCACAAGGGCGACCTCATCATCGCGGGCACGGCCGTCGGCCGCGTGCGTGTCATGACGGACGACAAGGGCCGCGCCATCCAGTCCGCCGGTCCGTCCATCCCGGTCGAGATCACCGGCCTTGCCGAAACGCCCACGCCGGGCGATGAGTTCGACGCCGTCGCCGACGAGCGCATGGCCCGCCAGCTCGTCGAGCAGCGCAAGCAGGCCGAGAAGGACGCCGCCGCAAAGCAGGCCAGCAAGGTCACGCTCGACAACCTCTTTGCCAAGATGCAGGAGGGCGAGATGAAGGAGCTGAACCTCATCGTCAAGGCCGACGTGCAGGGCTCTGCCGAGGCCGTCCGCGCCA
>UREB01000068.1 GCA_900546685.1 uncultured Eubacteriales bacterium
ATCGGCGATGCCGGAAGCAGCGATATGAGGGGATTTACCACGCTGTTTCCACCCTCAAAATGATCCGCAACGGCTGGAAACAGGACTATGCCAAGTTTGTGGCCCATTATGAGGAGCGCCCGGAAGAGGTTGCAGCGGCTTACCGCGCGCTGAGCGATATGCTGATCGGTTACTGCGAAGAATGCCTGAAAGCGGGCGCAGAGGGCATTTATTTTTCCACGCGCGGCACAGAGCCTGGGCGGTTCCCGGAGGAATTTACGCACCGGCTCATCGTAGAAGAGGATCGTTATGTAATGGAAGGGCTGGCAAAGCTGAGCCCGTATAACTTTTTACATATGTGCGGCGACGGCATGCGGTTGGATTATTTCTATGATTTCCCCTGCGCCGTGGTCAACTGGGACGTACACAAGCACGATCTTACGCTGCGCCAAGGGCGCGATGCATTCAAGGGCAAGGTCATCCTGGGCGGTATGAAAAACCATGACGGCCCTCTGATCGAAGGGCCGGACGACGCCATCCGGGCAGAGGTACGGCGCATTGTAGACGATTTTGGCTCCAAGCAGGGCTTTATCCTGGGTGCGGACTGTACGCTGCTTTCCGATGTGAATCTACACAATATTCGTGTTGCGATGGAAACGCTCCATACGCTTTGAGATAAACAAAAAAGGCGGCCGATTGGGGCCGTCTTTTTGCTGTTTTTTTATTTCTCAACCATCCGTTCTTTGGTATTATGAAAAAAAAGGCTCTCTTTTTTGAGGAGAATGATCCTTGAAACGAAACTATGTTTTGCTATTGGTTTCTGTTCTCTGCATGCTGTATCTCGGCGCTTGCAGCGACGAGAAAGCGGCTCTGCCCTAGGCGATCTTCAACCAGCCATACGCATTTGGATATATCAAAAAGGCGTTTTTGGGACCTTGAGCCGAAAACAACTCTCTTTTCTTCGAAGAAATTTCCTGTGGCAGACAGGCGTCCCATTCTATTTTGTATTTGCATCTGGGCAGATCGGTTCGAGGCTACTTGCGTGATGGATGAAATATTCCGGCGCTTTAACGAACTGATGGGCATGGGCAGCAAATACTTTCTGCCGCTGAAAAACGGCACTGCTTTGGATCTGGCCGCTATAACGCTGAATCTGGCGCCCAGCGAATTAAAAGCAAAGGAGCTATGCGCATGTATTCAAGGAAAAAACGCCTATCTCTATGGAGTACCCTCTTAGTCTTGTTTTTATCGGTGCTTCTTTCGATGACAGCCCGCACCTCTCGCGTACTGGATGTGGTTCATTCTGCGGATCCGGAGTCTGTTTTTTCGTTTGTTGGGCAGACCCGCCAAAATGTTTTGGAGGCGTATCCGCAATGCCAGGAAAGCGAACCATGGTCCACCATATTGTCTGAAAAGGGCTACGCATGCCTTTGCATAGAGGATGTTCCTTATGTGATGGGCACGCCGCATCTGGATAAAAGCGGCGTCCAATATGAAGGCCGTATCCCTGCCACCCTGCATTTTTTGATGGATGAGAATGATCGGGTTGCGGCAGCGGCTTATTATGTGGAGGCAGAGGATCCCGAAAAGGGCATTTCCTTTTTCAAGGAGGGCCAGCTTCGCTACAATATTCCGGGCGACACATACATGTATGCCAGCAATGTTCCCTCTGCTTTGCAGCCATCGAAAGAGGATTACCAGGGGCTTTCCTCCTTAGGGGCAGAGACCATCATTGCCAATGCACAGGAAAGCGATGGTGTCAAGCTATCCATCGCCTATATCCGTATGCCCGATTCCTCCCTTTACTTCATCGCCTGCCATGACAACGATTTATTGCTGCGCGATTTTCTTCTATAAGTAAGAGATATAAATACCGCTGAAATCAGCCGGTATTTTTTGTGCTTTAGCTGTCTTTCTTCCTTTGGTACATCCCTATGCCTAGAATGCCGCCTGCCGCGCTCAGCATTCCTAACGCCCACAGCCATACCGCCATCGAATCGCCCGTTCGGGGTACATCGCTGCCCGGTGCGCTGGGGGATGCGGGGTCTGCAAAGGCAGGGATCTCCGCCGTCTCCTTATAGCCGCAAACCGTACAAACCCTTTCCTTTCTGCCGCTTTGCACATTTGTGGCCTGTTTTGTCACTGTCCACGGGCCAAAGGTGTGCCCCGGTGCTGCTATGATAAGGCCGGTTTGCGCCGTCTGGCCGCAGACTGTACAGTCGGTATGCCCGCTGCCAGGACCCGTGCACGTAGGCGGTGCATCCACAATCATACCGCCCGGGGTATGCTGGGCATTGACCGTCACGTGCACAATCGCGCTGTTGCCGGCAAGATCCACTGCTTTTACAGTATGGCTGCCCGGCGTCAGGGTGTAGCTCTGCTGTGCCAACGTTTGCGGCACGCCATCCACAAGTACCTGCGCCAGATTTTTCTCCGACACTGCAAACGATGCCTTGAGGCAATAGACGCCTCCCTCTTCAAGGCCAGCAATCAAGGGCGGCACGGTATCGACATAAAGCGACGTCGTATTCACCGCAACGGCGTCTTTGGTATCATCATCGCGGATAGATTTCAAATAATAGGTGAATTCTCCCTGATATTCCCCCAGCACAACCGGCCCTGCGAGCCACTGTTCACCATCCAGGCTGATCAGATGCCCGGCCGGCGGCGTCACCGTAACCTCAGATGTATACCATCCATCCCGGCCATTGGGAACCTCCGGGGTAAAGCTTGCCACAGCACGATACGCTTCTATGGTAAATAAGGGGGCCTCGGGGCTTAAAACAAGTTGATAATTGTCATCGTCGATCGCCAAGCTTCCCAAAGAATAGGCATATGTACCCGGCGTTTCGCCCTCCGTCCGTTTCAATGCGCCGGTGATGGCAGCCCCTGCTGGGGCGTTTACCGCCGTATACGACAGCACAGGATCCTTTTGGCCGGTATATTTGCGCTGGCCTGCCTGCGGACAAATCATAATCTGCTTCGGTTGTACGGTAAAGGTAACCGGCACAGAGATAGAAGCCGTATCCCCGTTATCCTTCTTCACGGCGGTAACGACGAGATAATATGGATAGCTGCCCACCGATTTGCCCGGCTGTACAGAAAGCCTTGCCGTATTGGCGCCCTCTATCTTTTGCCCGTTCTCCGCCTGGCCTATTTGCGCAGCCTCATACCACTGGTATGAATAGCTGCATCCTGCTTGCTCTTTGACAGATGCGGACAGTGTCTGCTCGCTATATCCGTATTCCGCCTCGGCGTCTTCCAACACAACCTCAGGCGGGACGGCAGGGTCGGACGTTTGCACATAAAACAGATAGGCTGTATCGACCGTGGCCTCCGGGTCGGCTGCAATTGCAGTGCTCTTTGACTTATAGAACAGCTTTGCTGCCTTGCCAGGCACGCTGTAATAGCCGTAGATCTCCAATAGGTAATAGCCGTCGCCATAATCCTCTTCGGAATAGCTGCCAGCATGGGTACGCTCATCCTTTGCTCCACGGATGGGAATGGTAGGCGTGCCGCGGGACGGAAACGAAGGAAAGCCAAAGCCGTCCTCCTCCATACGAGGGCCCTGCTTGCCACCTTGCCATACATCCGTCCATTCATATTTGAAATACACCGTACCCCCATTTTCATCCGCTGTTTCCATCAGCGGATGCGTGACACGGACGCCGACTTGATGCTCTTTATCATTGGAAACCACTATATCGTAGCTGGTATCCGTAAACGCCTGCTGGTTGCCATCCACGATGGGGACAACCGTAGGCATTTGCAGCACATTTTCCACCTCAACGACCATGATATCTTCTTTGGGGGTCAATTTTGTATTGAGCGTCAAAAGCGTGCCCTGGTACGCCCATCCCCCGGTATAGCCCGCCGGCACGCCGTCGGCAGGCACATCCGGCAATGTATACTGCGTATTGATGTCCCAAGTGCCGGTAGACGGGTCTTTTTCGCATTGTACAGTTTGGTTATACAGCTTTTGCTCTGTACGCACGGCGGGAACGCCATACTGCAAGGTAAATTCATATGTCAAGGAATTCTTATAGGTCGACAAGCCGCTGGGCGTAAATGTCTGAAAGGAGGCGGCATTGGAAAATACTGTCATCCGCTTGCCCAGGCCGTAATCATTTGATCCATTTGCCTCAAAAGCGTCTCCGATGTACCCGCTTGCATCCTGCCGCTCCACAATGATGGTGGTGATGGGCAGGTAGCCAAGCGAATTGTTCTTAAACGCCTCTGCCCCGATATAAGAAACCGAAGCCGGAATACGCACCGCAGTTTTTACCGACGGCGCAAAGCATTGCTTAAAAGCGTATTGCCCAATGGACTGGAGAGACGCCGGCAGCTCAAACATGGCGTTGGGATCTCCGCCGGCCGTGCGGACAAACGTAAGGCCCGTGCAGCCCATAAAGACGCTTCCTTCGCTGCTGTTTCCGATCTCTTCCAATCCTGCGGGCAGCACGATCCCTTCCAAAGCGGTACAGCTGCTAAATGCATATTTGCCCAGTTTTTTCAAAGAGCTCGGAAGGGTAAGCACACCGCTGAGCGCGTCGTTTCTCAAAAAGGCCTGGCTTTCTATCCGTTCCAGCCGATCCGCACCGGAAAAATCAACCGCTGTCAATTTATAATTCGAGGGATGGATATATTGATATCTATCATTTTCGTCGTAATTGGCCTTATTCGTACAAAAAGCATTGCTTCCGATGGATACGACCGGCGAGCCGTTGATCTGTGCAGGAATACGGATGGAAAGGTAAGCTGGGTTTTCCTTCCCGTTGTCCGCACAATGCTCCCGAAACCAATCCTTTCGAATGCCCTGGATGGCAATGCCTCCCGAGGTGGCTTCATAATACAACGCCTCTACCGGCACCTCTATATTGTCACGCGGCACCTGATCCCCATTTGCCAGGGCGGATATGGGCAGCAACCCTACCGCCATAGCAACGGATAAAACCAGTGCGAACAGCTTCCTTTTCAAACAAACAACCCCTTCTCTTAGTTTGCAATGGTGTACTTTTCAAAAATATATTGTATAATCATTAACTATTTCATTATACTATGAAAATCTTCTTTTTCAACAATGATCATCTTCTGTTTTCTTAATTTTGCTAAATTGCGTAAATCCAAAAACCAGTTTTTGCCCTTTTTGGAAAAGTACACTTTCACAAACGAGCGTCATTGGCCCGCTTCATGGCGCACGGCTTTTGCGTAAAACGTTCCGACCGGCATGCCGCAGCTCTGTGCCGCCTGTTTGAGCGTCATTTTTTTACCCCGCCATGCCTGATGAATTTCATAAAAGTTTTCCGGAAGAGGGCGTGGCGGGCGGCCGAATTTTACGCCCCGTGCTTTGGCGGCCGCAATGCCCTCCGCCTGTCTTTTGCGGATATTTTCCCGCTCATTTTGTGCCACAAAGGAGAGGATCTGCAAGACAAGATCCGCAATAAACGTACCCATAAGGTCTTTCCCCCTTCTGGTATCCAGCAAAGGCATATCGATAACGCATATATCCACACTCTTTTCCTTGGTGAGTATGCGCCACTGGTTTTGTATTTCCTCATAATTGCGCCCCAATCTGTCTATGCTGAGCACATACAATAGATCCCCCGGCTTTAGCCGCCGCACCATCTGCCGGTAACGCGGACGCTGAAAGTCCTTTCCTGACTGCTTATCTATATAAAGATTCTTTGCCCCTATCCCTTTTTTCTGCATAGCGATGCGTTGACGATCCTCGTTCTGGTCTGTACTAGACACCCGGATATACCCAAAAACGTTTCCCTTCATACGCAATCATCCTCCTCTTTCGTTGTTTTTCTTCTTCTCTTTCCTATGTTTGTACCCTTATTGTTTGTCAAAGTGCAGAAAAATCTACACAAAGGATAGAAAAAAGGAAGCGGACGCATGCATGGTCCGCTTCCTCTAGAGGTATATCCCATTTTAACTGCTTTGTTTCTTTGCAATGAATCCCAGGGAGCATTGTACGGTACAGGCAACACATTCGTCCTGTAACGCCGTTATGAGGTAAGGGGGGAAACAATCTACCGATAGGGGTGGCTCTTTTCTTTACGATTGTTTTACGCTTCAAACATCGGCGTAGATAGGTAGTGTTCACCGGTATCCGCCAACAACGCTACGATGGTTTTGCCCTCGTTTTCCGGTCGTCTGGCCAGCTGTATTGCTGCCCATACAGCCGCTCCGGAAGAAATGCCTACCAAAACACCCTCCCAATGCCCGATTTGCCTAGCGGCTTGGAAAGCATCGTCATTTTCTACCGTGATGATCTCGTCAAAGATCTTAGTATCCAACACTTGCGGCACAAACCCTGCACCGATGCCCTGTATTTTGTGCGGGCCGGCGGTTCCCTTGCTTAGCATTGGGGAATCGGCCGGCTCCACGGCCACGACCTTCACCTGCGGATTCTGCTGCTTTAGATACCGACCGACGCCGGTCACTGTGCCGCCCGTACCAACGCCTGCCACAAAGAGATCCACTTGCCCATCCGTATCCGCCCAGATCTCCGGCCCTGTTGTTTCATAATGTACTTCAGGGTTGGCAGGATTGCTGAATTGCCCCGGCACAAACGCGTTGGGCATTTCTTTTGCCAAGGCTTGCGCCTTTTCAATGGCACCTTTCATGCCCTTGGCACCCTCCGTTAAGATCAGCTCGGCCCCATACGCTTTCATCAATTTCCGGCGCTCCACGCTCATGGTTTCCGGCATAACGATGATTGTTCGATAGCCGCGCGCCGCGGCCACAGCGGCCAGCCCAATGCCCGTATTGCCGGAGGTTGGCTCTATGATTACCGATCCCGGGCGCAGCGTCCCTTTGCTTTCAGCATCCTCTATCATGCGCTTTGCAATGCGATCCTTCACAGAGCCGGCAGGATTAAAATATTCCAGCTTGGCCAGCACGCATGCCTTAAGGCCGCATTCGTTTTCTATATGCGTCAGCTCTAGCAAAGGCGTATGCCCAATCAGCTGATCCATCGTGGTATAAATTTTGCTCATATTGTTTCCTCCGTTCTGTTGCTTGTTTGTTATAAATTCGGCCGTGCCCAACTGCCACCGGCGGCAGAGCCGCTTTAAGCGTTAAAGAACGCCACGCTTTATTGCCTACTTGTTTAGTATGTTTATTGGTATGATAGGTTTATATTCCTAGTTTGTCAATAGGTTTTATTTGACTCCCCCTCCCCTAATTGTAGAATGGCACATAGGAGGTGTTTTATACGGTGATGATTTCTGCCAAAGGGCTTATGCGCTGTGCATGCTTATCGATTTAGCAGCGCATGCCCCTGAGGGCTATTTGCCGACAAAGGAAATTGCCCAGCGGAAGGAAACTTCGGAAAAACACCTAGAAAGTATCCTAAAATCGTCGGTAAAAGGCGGGATTCGTGGCAAAGGTGGCGGCTATAAGCTGACTATGGCGCCCATGCCTATCGTGTAGGTGATATGTGCCTCACCGGCGACAGTACCTGTTTGGAGGAAAGGGTGCCTCCCTGCCCTTTACGGGAACGGCGCCGTACGCTGCCGATGTGGAAAACCCTCTATGCCCTGCTCGATGATTGTTTGGACAGCATTTCCCTCCAAGACCTGTTGACGGCAGAGGATCAGGGGGCACTGCTGCGATGTGCCGGCTTGCAGATCGGCTATGTGATATAATAAAATAAATAGATTTTACAAGAAAGCGGGGAATGTATGATGGATCAAAATGTATTGTCCTATGTGGAAGAAAAAACAATGGCTCTGATCGATGCGCCGACATGCAGCCAAGAAACCAAGGCAGCCGCGCAAAGCTGGCTTGCCGCCAAGGGAACCGATGCACAGGCAGCTGAAACCCGGCGGTATATCCAAGAGTTGGAAGCGGACATCATGCCCATCGATACGCTGATCAGCTTTGCACAATCTGAAGAAGGAAAAACCTATTTTGGGGAAGATACAGCAACTGGCATTGCAGCCCATGCCAAAGAGATCAAAGCAGCAGGGGCTAAGTATTGCGACTGCCCCGCCTGCGCCATCGTGGCCGAGATTTTGGAGAAAAAAGCAGACATGCTGAAATAACGCAAAAGCACCGGCGGAAATTCCGGTGCTTTTTGATTGCCTTGGGCCATGCCGCGTATGACACAAAGCCTATTTTTACGAGAAAAGCAAAAAGCCAGCAACCTACATAGGTTACTGGCTTTTTTGTGGTCTGGGTAAGAAGATTCGAACTTCCGGCCTCTTGAACCCCATTCAAGCGCGCTACCA
>UREB01000069.1 GCA_900546685.1 uncultured Eubacteriales bacterium
ACGCCAACGGCCGCCATGCTATCTAACCTAAGCTGCTGAAGCGTATTCATATCGACTTCAGAAAGCATGCCTGATGCATTGGGATGCGTATGGATGCAACGTACGCCGCAAAGTCTGGTAACGCTGCGCATCGTACGAAGCTCCGGGATCTCTGCTCTGTTGTAATGGCCGATGGATACGTCCTTCACCGTGCCATCACGAGCAATCAAAACAGAAATCTCTCGGTTTGTCTTTGCCGTCAGCTGTGCCATTGTCTCCAACAGCGTCAAGGAAGCAAATTCGCTTTTATCCATCGTAAAGCTATAAAGCGTTTCTATCTGGGAGATCGTAGCCTTATTGAGTCCTGCTATGTTGCCATGAATCGTTTGCTGCAAAAAAAATCCTCCTTGTCCCTTCAATAAAAAAGCCCCTTTCACGTATAAAGGGGCTTTTCACACTATGGATCATTGGCCATTGATGACCGTTCCCGTTCCCGGCGTACTGGCTGGCGGCGTCGTTGCCGTCATCCCGTCTGCTGTTGGCGTAGGCGTTACAACAGGCGCGGGCGCCAAGGTCGGAATGGGCAATGGCGTCTGCGAAGGCTCCGCCGCCTTATTGGAATCCCCTAAAATGGACTGATATAAAAAGTAAGCACAAGCTAAAATTGCGATGACCAAAATGATTCCTATCGCTATTTTCAAACCCTTGCTCATACCAATCACATTCCCTTTCTATTGCGGACAAACTCCGCCAAATTTACACATCCATGATAGTATACCGTATAATATATAAATTTTCAAACATTTCTCAAAAAGAAAAAGGCGTTTTGACGCCTTTTATGGTTGATGCGTTGTGGTTGTGTCATCTGGAGCCGTCGCTTGCGGCTGTTGGGGGGACAATGTTGTTTGGTTCTGTCCTCCCGTCGGCTCCACAGCCGGGGCCGTTGCACTTGTCTGCGGGGCAGATTCCATTGGGCTGTTCTCCACCGTCCCACAGGCTGACAGCGATACCAGCATTGCCAAGCTTACCAAGCAAGCAAAAACTTTTCGTTTCATTCCATCCCTCTTTTCCTCGGTTTTAACCCTAGCTTGGCTTGAAATGGAAGAATTTATGCAAAAGAGCAAGGCAAAATGTGCCTTGCTCTTTTTATTATGCGTTTTTTCCGCAGCATTTTTTATATTTTTTCCCGCTTCCACAGGGACATGGTGCATTTCTGTCAATCTTATGGCTAACAGCCTGCTTGCTCAAATGATACTGCTTTGTGATCTCTTGACGCTTTTCCTTTGAAAAAACATTGTTCCATTCGTCCAGATTATACAGCCACGGTGCTTTTGCTTCCAACATGTTGGCATACAGCTTTTCAAAATCCACATCCAAAACGATCTTAGTATCCTCTTTTAAGTCCTCCAGCTTGTACGGGTTGTTGAGACTATCATTGATGCCATCCATAAACCCGGCAAAGATCATCGGTTTGAACTCATACTTTTCCGTAAGCTCTTGAAAAGTGCCCTCTATCTTTTCGGGGTACTGAGCCAGCAACTTCTGATACAGCTTTTCTTCCTGCTCATAATAATCGTGCTGAAAGCCCTCCGCTTGGTCATCCGTTAAATTTTCTAGATAATTTCTCCAATCACTATATAAAGACATGTTTTTTTCCTCCTCTTACATAGCGTCAAATGTTGCTCGAATCGCTTTGATAAAAGATAGAGAATCCAGCGTTTGTGCATGTTTCAGAGATGTCATTGCCGCCAAATCTCCCGTCATTTTTCCGCTTGCTATGGTATCCAGGCAAGCCTTTTCCATTTTATCTGCAAAGGCCGGGAGCGCATCGATCCCATCCAGCTCTCCTCTTGTCCTCAATGCGCCCGTCCATGCAAAAATCGTTGCCATCGGGTTGGTGCTGGTTGTTTCTCCCTTTAAGTGCCTATAATAATGCCTAGTCACTGTGCCATGCGCGGCTTCATATTCGTATAAACCGTTCGGGGAAACCAATACGCTTGTCATCATCGCCAAAGAGCCAAAGGCCGTAGCGACCATATCGCTCATCACATCGCCATCATAGTTTTTACAGGCCCAGATAAATCCGCCCTTGCTGCGCATCACCCGCGCCACAGCATCATCGATCAGCGTATACTCATAGGCAATGCCAACCTGCTCAAATTTCTCCTTATATTCGCTGTCAAAAACCTCTTGGAATATCTTTTTAAATTGGCCGTCATACACTTTGGAAATGGTATCTTTTGTGCCAAACCAAAGATCCTGCTTTGTTTGCAGAGCATAGTTAAAGCAGGCATGGGCAAACGATTGAATGCTATGATCGGTATTGTGCATGCCCTGTACCACGCCAGGCCCCTCAAAGGTATGGATCACGGCCTGTCCGCCATCCTCTCCTTCATACACCAGCTTGACCGTACCCGGATGATCAACGCGCATCTCTACCGCCTTATAAACATCTCCGTAGGCATGGCGTGCTAGTGTAATGGGCTTTTCCCAGCATTTCACAATAGGGTCAATGCCTTCTACCACAATGGGAGCACGGAAAACCGTACCATCCAGTAAAGCACGGATGGTGGCATTGGGGCTTTTATACAAGCGTTTTAAATCATACTCCTCTTTGCGCTGGGCATTGGGGGTAATCGTGGCACACTTCACGCCTACGCCATACTTTTTAATGGCATTGGCGGCATCTACAGTTACCTGATCATCCGTCTCATCACGATTTGGCAGCCCCAGGTCATATGCTTCGGTCTTTAAATCGATATAAGGCAAAATCAGCTCATCCTTGATCATTTTCCAAAGGATGCGAGTCATTTCATCGCCATTCATCTCGACCAAAGGGGTCTTCATTTGGATTTTCTCCAACCGTCTCACTCCTTAGTGAACAATAATATCATTCGTCCTTATATCGGCCTACCACATGAGGTGGCACCGTATAATAACGATGGCGCACCTCTCTGCGCCGGCGCTGCTGCCCTGTATGCGCACCGGGCTTATTTCTGCCGTTTTTATCCTTATGTTTGATCCGTTTGCTCTTGGGTTTTCTTTCTATCCCACTCTCTTTTTCCTGCTCACGCTCAAGATACCATTTCCCTGCCATCAAAATGCCAAAGGAAAAGTAGCCATAGTAGGCAAGCCACAACACAATGGTAACCACATATCCCAATACGGATACAAGGCCCGCATATGGCAGGAAAAAATTGCTCACGAAAGAAAGAATGATCAACCCGATCAGCCAATAGCCTAAACGTCTCATAAGCTCCGCCTTTCCGCTTTGGTTATTTCGTGCCTTTGCTTCCTTTTATGCCCTTCGCACCGCCGCTTCTCACCTTTTGGAGAATCGCGGAATCGTAAGCATAGCTGTTTTTCTTTTTTTCTTCAGCTGCACATTTTGCGATCCCTACCAGCTCATCGATCAGCGCTTCATACGAAAGCCCACAGGGCTCCCAAAGATAAAACGCCATAGACCCCGGGATGGTATTGATCTCGTTTACATACAGCTCACCTGTCTGATTATCCACCAAAAAGTCGATCCGCACAACCCCTTTGCAGTCCATTTCCGTAAAAATCTGTTTGGCCAGGGTCTGGATCCTGTCCGTCATAGTCTCTTCAATGGGCGCAGGGATCTGTCTCGTGGCTGCATTTTTTCCCTTGCCGCCGCGCAGGTATTTATCCTCAAAGGTCAAAAAATCCTTCCAGCCCAGCGGTTTTTCACATAGGCTGGCACGGCAGTCGTCTGCTATACCCAGAACGGAACAGTTGATTTCCATAGCATCTGCAACACCCTTTTCTACCACAACTTTTCTATCGTAGGCAAAAGCAAGATCAATCGCGTCCTTCAGCGCATCCCTATTTTCTACCCGGGAAATACCGATGGACGATCCCAAGTTAGCAGGCTTTACATACAATGGATATCCAAGCGCTTCCATCTTTGCCAGCCATTGCTCATCGGCCATCTGGTAGGCATGGCGCGTTACATCGATAGACGGCATCATCGGAAATCCGCAACCCGCGAATACCTTTTTCATCAATGCCTTATCCATGCCTGCTGCCGATCCCCCCACCGAGGGGCTTGTATAGGGAATATCCGCCAACTCTAATAAGCCTTGCAAGGTGCCGTCTTCTCCATGCAAGCCATGCATACACAGCAGCGCCACATCCACAGCCAAGGCGCCTTTATCTGTCAAAAGTCCCTCCCCTGGCACCGTAGACAGGCGAACCTGCGTTACTTCCGCCTCGTGCTTTTCAAATTCCTGAAAGATGGATACATCCAACAGCTTTTCCCCTGTATACCAGGCGCCATTGCGCGCCAAATACACGGGGATTACCTCATATTTTTCCAGGTTTACATGTTCAATGGCTTGCAGCCCAGTGACGATAGATACATCATGTTCTACGCTCCTGCCGCCAAAAAATACCGCCAGCTTTGTCTTCATGCCCGTATCTCCTCTCAATGCTCATAGTGGTCTGGCAGGTCGTTTTCAAATAAAACGACATCTCCCGGCCGAATCAATGCACCTAAAATCTCCGTTGCTTGGTCTAAATTGTCACCCACAAATATATTTTCCTCTGGAAAACCTGCCTTTAGCAGGCCCCGTTTGATAGGGATCGCTCTGGTCTGTCCTACCAATATGACAAATTCACACACAGCCGCCATTCTTTCCCCAAAGGCTTGGTTCTCTTCCTCTTCCTTTTCTCCCAATTCTACCATACCGGGCGTTACACAGATCTTTCTAAACTGCGTATACATGGAGAGCACCTCCATCGCCGCCTTGGTTCCATTGGGGTTGCTATTAAAGGCATCGTCTATGACAAGCGTCCCGTTGTTTGGGTTGATAAGCTGCAATCTATGCTCCACCGGCTCCGCCTTTTGGATCCCAGCCGCAATCTGCTCCAGCGTCAATCCCAATTCATACGCCGCCGCCGCACAACCTAGCACATTCATAATGTTATGTTTTCCCAACAGCTGAGTGGTACAGTGTACGCTATCCGCCCCTCGAATCTGCAAATCAAATTCGCTGCCGAAAGGCCCTACATCCAGGTTTACAGCACGAACATCGCAATCCTCCGTCAACCCAAACAAGCACTTGGGGCCGGTATGCTGACGG
This sequence comes from uncultured Eubacteriales bacterium, assembly GCA_900546685.1. GTDB lineage: Bacteria > Bacillota > Clostridia > Christensenellales > QAND01 > UMGS1975. Next base: position 5,085 of record UREB01000069.1, read on the forward strand.
TACAGATCTTCGCACAAAGCTCCGTCTGCCGGGAAAAACGCTTTCCCATCTGCCGGCAGGCTCTGCATCAGTTCGTATTTGGTTTTCTGGATATTTTCAATGCTTCCAAAAGTTTCCAAATGTTGGTTGCCAATGCTGGTCAAGATCCCATACTTTGGCTTTGCAATATCGCACAGCTCTTTGATCTCTCCACAGCGCCTGGCGCCCATTTCGCATATAAATACCTCATGCTTATTGTTGAGCATCTCACGAATCACACGCGTAACGCCCATCGGCGTATTATAGCTGCTGGGCGGTACCAACACATCATATTTTTCCTGCAAGATCGTTCCCAGCACGAATTTTGTGCTGGTCTTCCCATAACTTCCCGTAATACCGACGCGGATCAGGCCATCTCTACTGTCTATGATTCGAACGGCGTCCTCTACAAACCGTCGGTTGATCTTCTGCTCCGGTCGTTGCCTCAACATAGCCGCCAACACAACCCACTGCGGCAACATGCATACTGGAAACGCTGAGAGAATTGCTGCAACAAAGCACCCAAGAGCGGCCACCATCACGCTGCTATCTATCGTCATCGCTATGACGGCCCAGCCAAGCAAAACGCAGATTAGGGAAACTGCCGCCAATACCATTTTCGTACAGCGTTCCAGGCGTTTCATACGGTCTGTCCGCACATATTCCTTTTTTTGTTTCTGCTGTTTTTTCCGTTTTCCCGTTTCCAGGCAGATCGCAACGAACAAGCACAGGGCCAGAGCCCCCACGATTAAGTTATACAAAGCCGCCTGCAAGACCGCTTGCAACACAAAGCCGCCCAAGCACAACGCCGCATATACTAGCGCGCATCCCCAGGCCGGCCATACATCCATCCTAGCATTGCGTTTTACAGACCGGCCATATCCATCCAGCTGATAGGATTCCAACTGAAGCAGGTGCAGAAAACGCTGCATATTGGCCTCGCTGGCCAAATACATCATGAGCGCGATAAACAAAGCGCCCAGCAGCGTCCATACCCATCCAAAACCTACTAAGTTTGCGGTAAGGCTCATGTATTCTCCTCACTTGTCAAAAAATAAATTACCACAGCCAAAAACTGCTCTAGATGCTCCAGATAGGCAAAATGCGTGCCCCCCTCGAGCTTTACAAGCCCCGCATCCGGAATCTTTTTTTCCATCATTTCGCCCATCCATAGGGGCGTTTCCGTATCCTCTGTTCCCCATATCAACAGCGTTGGCACCTTGATCTTTTCCAAGCATGGCGTTAGATCCTCATTGACAATGTTGGAAAAGGTACGGCGCATATGCTCTGGCAACGCTTTATATTCGGGGCTACCAGCATTCTCAACGCGTTTTTTTACATCTACCCCAAAAAGCCTATACAACCCAACGCCCCATTTATGCTTTGCCAAGCGCTTTGCCAGCTTGTATGAATATGTGCGCCGATAATACGCAAACGTCCGTTTAGGCCTTATACCGGCGCCACCGGTAAATATAATTTTTGAAAACAGATGCGGTTCCTTGCTTGCCAATTTCAGCGTCACACGGCATCCAAATGAATGGGCCACAACATAACAGCCTTCTAGGCCCATCTCCTTGATGAATGCACGCACAACACCCGCATAATCCTGTACCTTCCAAGGTCTTTGCGGCATACTGGATTGCCCATGCCCTGGAAAATCAATGGCATATACCGTAAACAGGTTGGCCAACCGAAGCGATACCGGCGCAAAGCTATCCGCACAGCCGCCCCAGCCATGCAGCATTAAAACCGGCGGCCCCTGCCCCATGACTTTATAATATAACTCTGTATCTCCCACAGAAAAGACCATTGTGTTCCTGCTTTCAAACTATAATGCAATATTATAACATATGTCAGTGCGCTTGTGGGTATGGCAATGAAGAAAGCCAAAGGATCAGCGCATCCTCTCCATTGTCTGAATAATAATGTCTACGCCGCCCTTGCTCCTCCATACCAAAGGACCGATACAGAGCCAAGGCAGCCTCGTTGCTGGGACGCACTTCCAAGGTGAGGCTTTCTACCCCCTCCTGTGCCGCTTTTTGCAACACATAACCAAACAGTCTTTTGCCTACGCCGCGCCTGCGCCACGCCGGGGCTACCGCTACGTTTGTTACATGTGCCTGCTCCAAAACCTTCCAGTATCCCATATAAGCAATCAGGGTTCCCTTATCATCAAACATACCATGATAGCGCGCCAAATCGTTGTTCACGATATCCTGATACAACGACGCCTGGCTCCACGGCACAGAAAAACAAGCCTGTTCCAAGAAAGAAACCTGCGGCACGTCTGCTTTTTCAAGCCTTCTTAGCTTCATTTTGATTCTCCTTGGCCAAGCGTTCCCGTTCGGCCTGCGATATGCGCAGATAGTTTGGATTTAAGGCAAAGGCGTCCATCCAATGCTGCTTGGGCGTATCGGCGGCAATCAGCGCCGCTGTGCCGGCCTGTTGGATGCGTTCCGGCTCTGGCAGAAAGATCGCACGTTCTCCCAGTGCATTTATGATCTCCTTTTCGTAAACGCGCACCGCATCCCCAGCAAAACAGGCAGATTCTCCAGTTTCCTGGATGATATGCAAAAAATCTCGCAAAGGCATAGCACTTTCGGCAATAATGGTTTTTTCTCCACATTGCGCCGCGCCATATACTTCCTTTCTCCTAGCATCCATCACGGCACAGCGCAGTGGCGCCCGGTTCGCCTGGCGCATCAGCACCTGTAGCGTACTGACGCCAAGCAAGGGCAGCGACAAAGCTTGCGCCATCGCCTTTGCCATGGAGACGCCGATGCGAATTCCCGTAAAGCTTCCCGGGCCGTTTGTTACAGCAATGCCTGTCAGCATATTGGGCGATAGGCCTGCTTCCTGCATTGCCTGTTCAATCAGCGCTTGTATCTTCTGGCTATGCGTATGCCCATCCTCCAAATAGGTTTGATGAACCTGGCCATCACAGTAAACAGCAGCGCTTGCTGCCGGCCCTGTGGTATCAATCGCTAAAATTCGCATGCAAATGCCTCCTGAAGCTGTTGTTCCAATTCTTCCTCTGCCAGGATGAAAAAAGTTCTCTGTTCCAG
>UREB01000070.1 GCA_900546685.1 uncultured Eubacteriales bacterium
TAATTTTGTGTATTTGTGTATTAGTTTTACGGTAAGGAGCATTATATGTTAACAAGTAAGCAAAGAGCGTATTTGCGCTCCATGGCCAACCAAACCGAGCCCATCGTATATGTGGGTAAGGCCGGTATTACGGATAACCTGATAGAGCAGGTTTCGGATGCGCTGGTGGCGCGTGAATTGATAAAGGGCAGTGTGCAGGAAAACTGCCCGCTGTCTGCCAAGGAAGCGCTTAGGCAGCTTTGCGAGGTTGTGCGTGCAGAGCCGGTACAGGCCATCGGACGGAAATTTGCCTTATACCGTCCCAACCACAAAGAACCGAAAATACAGCTTCCAAAGGCTTAAAATTTATCTTGCGTGCGCCTTTTTTGGCGGCTTGGCCGCAATGGATTTGTGGTCCGTATAGTATGCCACAAAGGCCAGGAAGAAGCACAAAGAGCCCATCAACGGATAGTATAGCCGCTGTCCTGTGATGAAGGAGGCGGCAAACAGAATGACGCCGCAGGAAACATAGGCCTTGACACGCGAAGCATGCAGCGCTTCGCGTTTTAATTTTTTCAGGCTTACCCGCTTTTCTTCCAGCTTTTCCAAAAGTGCCTGCTCTACCTCTTTGGCGTCTGGCAGCAGCCCCTGGCGTTGTGCCAGATCCAGGATCTTTTGTCGATTGAGTACTTGGCATTGCAGCCCTTGTAGCTCATGCAGAAAGGCATGCGCAGAATCTGTCAATGGGGCAGTCGCGATGATCAGACATTCATCTACCCCCAGCTGTTGGATCTCCCGGTAACTATCTAAAAGCTGCTGAACGCTGACCTTGTTTTCAGGATGATTCTGTAAGGCAAGAATAAAGGCCGAGTTTTCATTGGCCTCGCACAATAGCCCCAGAGGATGTTCACAGACCACCCGGTACCCCATATGGCGCACCAGCTGTTTGATAAGCAGCAAAAACCGCCTTCTTGGCAGCAGCACGATCTTCTCAAAGAGGTATTCCCGCGAAAGCTCCATGCGCTTTTGCTCAATGTATTTATCCAGCCGAATGCTTTTCCATAGTGCAATGGCGCATGTGGCCATCAACATGCCTACGGCGGCCAAAATGGCGGATAGCAATACATGTGCCGTCTGCATCAGAGTAAACACATAAAGCACGGCAAAGATAACAAGGCGTAAAGCGATAAAATCAATCGACCTAGCCAAAATGCTGCGGTTTCCGTAGAGTGTTTGCCGATAATACTGGCGTAGCTGTCTATTTTCCATATCCATATACCTCCCTTGTTACGGATAGTATTGCCATAAATGGAAAAGTTAGACATTTTTATGCGATTGTTTTGCATTTGCTGTTGATTGTCGTTTATAATAAAGCCAATAGGAGGAGAGTATCACGGAAACGCAATTCACCTTTGCTTCTTCAGTGCGGATCTGCCTTGAAAAAGCACATATTGGTATTTTGGGCGGCACGTTCAATCCTGTCCACAATGCGCATATCATGATGGCGCGCATGGCTCTGGCAGAGTATGATTTGGAGCGTGTCGTGTTGATTCCCACAGGCCAGCCGCCGCATAAGGAGGGAGAGCAAATTGCAAGCGCTGAGCACCGCTTGGCAATGCTTCGGTATGCGGTGGAAACGGAGCCGGGGCTTTGCGTATCCCCGATGGAAATCAAACGAAGGGGAACAACTTATACCGTGGATACTCTATACCAACTGCATGCCAGAAAGCCAGCACTCTATTCCTTTATCATTGGCGCGGATACATTGTGCGATCTGCCGAATTGGAGGGAGATTGCAAAGGTGTGTACGCTGTGTGATTTTATCGCCTTTTTCCGGGATGGCATGAATATGGAGAAAACAATGGAAGCGAAACGGTACATGGAACAAACCTATGGGGCCAAGATTCATATCAGCACTTGTAAGATTCCACATGTATCCTCTACAGAGATCCGCCGGCGTCTGTTATGCGGCCAGCCGATTTCGCAATATGTCCCTAAGTCGGTAGAGCGATATTTGCTGGAAAATGAGGTGTACCATGCCCAATAACGCTACGATCCGGAAAATTGTATCGCAGAGGCTGTCTCATCATCGAATGCAGCATACGCTAGGGGTGGAAATGACGGCTATACAGCTGGCCCGGTTGTATGGCGTAGACGAGGAAAAAGCATGTACGGCGGCTCTTTTGCATGATTATGCGAAGCAGCTGCCCTCCGATCGGCTTTTGGCAAAGGCACAGGCATATGGCTTGGAAATCGGCGATTTTGAACGAGCACATCCGGATCTGCTGCATGGCCCTGTTGCTGCAAAAATGGCGGAGGAGGAATTTGCCATACACGATCCGGATATTTTGGAAGCGATTACATACCATACGACGGGCAAAGTCGGCATGGGAACGCTGGCCCAGATCATCTATTTGGCAGACTCCATTGAGCCGCATAGGAAATTTCCAGAGGCCGATGAACTGCGCAGGCTGAGTTTAAATCGCCTGCCGGAGGCGCTGTATCAATGCGCCCGGCACACGATGATTTACTTGGCACAGAGAAACATCCCTCAGCATCCGGCAACCCAAGAGGTGTTGACATGGTTCAAACAATTACAAGAAAAGGAGCAAAATGATGACGGAACAAGCGAAAAAGATTGCTGAATGTGTGGCCAAGGCATTGGATGCAAAAAAGGCGTCTGATATACAGATCATAGATGTGGCAGAGATGACAATTGTAGCGGAATGCTTTGTGGTAGCCTCCGGAAGCAATCCCATTCAGGTGCGGGCGCTATCCCAAGCTGCGGAGGAGGCTGCCCAAGAGCAGCTGGCGCTGTCGCCGCTGCGCAGCGACGGGTACAACGAAGGCCGTTGGGTTGTCTTGGATTACGGCGATGTACTGGTTCACATTTTTCATCAGGAGGAACGCGATTTTTACAATTTGGAGCGTCTTTGGAACGACGGAAACAATACCATCCAATTTCGTGCTTAAAAAGGAGCGGCTGTGCTCCTTTTTTATTGTGATGATAAATACAGTGTTAGAGCGTCGATTCCCTGTGCTAGGCGCAGTTCGGGGTCTTGAAAATGTCCACCTGGATGGAGGATAAGCGGCGTCTGCCAAGCATCTGCTAATGCCTGCGTACATCTTTTTACCCGGGCCATTCTGGCGTTGCGTGCACGGTGCTCTTTTTGCCCAAGAGAAAGGTATAGGTACGGAGAAGACACCGAAAAGGAATGGGACAGCGCATATTCGACCCAGCCGTCAAACCATAAGGAGCCGGAAACGGAAGCGGCAGAAGAAAAAAGGTCCGTATGATATATGCTATACAGAGCAAATAGGCCTGCCATTGAATAGCCTGCAATGCCCCGAGCGTCAACGGAAAAGGATAGCTGGGCTTCCATAGCAGGTAAGATATGATGGGAGAGCAATGAAAGAAAGGCGGACGCCTTTCCACCAAAATCTTGAGAGGATGCGAAAAGCCGGGGCGCCGGCCAGGGGGAAAGATCGTCATTCCAGTTCATACCGGTTACGCATGCCAGCACACACTTTTGCTGTAACAAAGCAAAGACATTCTCTCCTTGGGATTTTTGGCAGGGAAGCCAAATAACAGGAAAGGACCCTTCGGCTTCAGGAACGTATAGACATACTTGGCAATGCGCAATATCGAATTCGTATTTCATGAATGATCTCCTAGTAAGGATAGAGAAAAAGCCGCAAATATGTTGCGGCTTTTTACTATCGGCGCGGCCTGCGCGCGGAACGAGAACGTTCATACTCGCTGGGAGGCCTTAATTGTTTACGCTGATTTTTGCGTCCGGTTTGCCTGGCGGCTTGGCGGGCACGTTTTGAATCAGAGCCATAAAGCCTGCGGCTGTTGCGCATTTGGCGCTTGCGCCTAGGCTTTGTTAAGATGCGGAGAATAACAACCAGCAGGAAGAAAATACCGATGCACAGCAAGATGATGATGACAGGGCGAAATGCATCAGATTCTACCGGCGTTTCCGTCACCACGACGGGCTTTTTGGTAACTTGTGTACGATATAGCTCTGTCCCGTTTAGGGAATACACAGCCTGGCCTACCGTGGCCCCATCAGGCACAGGGCCGGTAAGGCCGGGATCCAATTCATAGCTGACTGTCAGCTGAGCGCCTTCTGCGTTGAAGGCATTTGCCAAATCACTGGTTGCCTGGTAATAGATTTCGCCGTCCGGCAAAATGGGCGTGAGTACAGATGGCTCGCTATCACCGGGCAAGATTGTTTGCAGCGGTGTGTCTTTAATTTTCTGCGTAAGATCGAGCACAGTGATGGTAAAGCCGTAATCCAGAAGCGCGCGCGCATCCACCCAACGCTGGTTTTGGCCGCTGGTATGGTCTCCCAACACGATGGCGATGATCTCGCGATCCCCAACCTTTGCAGACGCGGCCAAACACCCGCCTGCTGCGCTGGTAGATCCTGTCTTGATGCCAGTGGCAGCATCATAGTGATAGGGCTGGTTGGATTCCTTGGTGGAAATAAAACGGTTGCTGATATAGATCGTACGCGCATCATGGCGGTTGGTCGCGGCCATTGTGTACTCGGGCGTGGATACAACGGTACGAAAGGTTTCATTCTTCATACATTCCCGCGCCAAAAGGGCCAAGTCATAGGCGGTGGTATAGTGATTTTCATTTGTTAGCCCGTGGGGGTTGGCAAAGTGCGTATTGGTCATGCCCAATTCTTGGGCGCGCTGGTTCATCTTTTCGACAAACGCGCTGATATCCCCTCCGCCCAAATCATACGCGATGGCGGCTGCGGCGTCATTGCCGGATACCAGCATCAGCCCATATAGCAAATCCTTATAACTAAGCTCCTCACCATCATATAGGCCAACCAGGGAAGAATCACTTTCAAAAGAAGTGACTGTACTGGAACAAACCATCGTTTGCTCCAAATCCTTGCCAGATTCCAACAAAAGCAAAGCCGTCATCATTTTGGTAAGGCTGGCTGGATTGCTGCGCGTATCCTTTTCCTTTTCTGCAAGCACTTCACCTGTCGCTTCGTCCATGAGCACATAATTGGCACAGGTCGTAGTAGGCGGCCCAGAGGATGCGGGGTCGTTTTCCGCTTGTGCTGACGCTACAGAAGGAAAAACCGTAGAAAAAAGCAGAAAGAATACGAAAAATATAGAGAAATATGGAGAAAATACTTGCTTTTTCATAAAAAAAAGTATAACAAAGAAGAGGAAAAGTGACAATAGTTTTACGGGAATAAGGCGGCGGAAATGAAAAGAGAAAACAGCTTTGTTGGTCGGGGAAAGAAAAGGGAAGAGTTGAGAAAATGGACGATCCTCCTGCTTTTGTTTGCAGGCTTAGCCGTATTGGGATACTGTCTGGATCGCTTTGCGCCATCGCCGGATGACGTCCTTGGGCCGGCAGTGCAAACCACAACGCCCTCTGCAACGGATGCCTATCGGAAAACCATCCAGGTAAAAATTGAAGGAAATATTTCCAAGCCCGGCATTTATACGCTCCGGGAAGGCGCTAGGGTTAAGGATTTGGTGGAAAAGGCAGGGGGCCTGCCGGAGGGCTATGATAAAACACAGCTGCCGATCTCCCTGCTATCTGAACTATTTGATGGTCAGCTTGTTGTGATTCCATAGCGCTTATGGGAAAAATATGGTATACTGCTCACAGTAAAGAAGCTACAAAAAATCGGATTTGGGAGGAACGATCATGGCTTTTCGCATCCTGGCAGTGGATGATGAACCATTGATTTTAAAAGGTCTGCGCTTTTCTTTAGAGCAGGACGGATATATCGTAGAAGAGGCGTTGGATGGCCAATCGGCGCTAGATATGATTCAAAGTACGCAATATGACTTGATTTTGTTGGATGTTATGCTTCCCGTTGTAAGTGGTACGGATGTGCTGCGTCAAATGCGGGAGTTTACCGATACGCCGGTCATTATGCTAACAGCCAAGGGCGATGATATGGACCGCATTTTAGGACTGGAATACGGCGCGGACGATTATATGGTAAAGCCTTTCAATATCTTGGAGGTCAAGGCCAGAATCAAAAGCGTTTTGCGGCGGACACAAATAAAAACGCCAGCTTCCAATGTCATTCAGTATAAGAATCTAATCATAGATCCCACAGCAAGAAGCTGCGCTAGAGACGGCATAGAAATCAATCTTACGGTGAAGGAATTTAATTTATTGATGACTTTGGCGCAAGAGCCAAGCAAGGTGTTTTCTAGAGAACAGCTGCATCAAGCGCTTTGGAAAAATGAAAAGGCGGATGGAAAGTATGATTTGCGCACTGTAGACGTGCATATTCGGCGTCTGCGTGAAAAGATTGAGGAAGACCCAGCACGCCCGTCTTTTATCATGACAAAATGGGGAGTTGGCTATTACTTTGCAGATCGGTAAAAAATTAAAACCCATCAAGCTTTTTTCAACCATACAGGGCCGTATCGTTGTCCTGTATGGTTTATTGTTTTTGATTGCTTTTATTTTCATCAATCTGGCGGTTAGCCAGCTGACCGGCAGCTTTTTGACCACCTCACGCATCGATAGCCAAAGCCAGGAAGTAGAGTCCATTGCAACACATCTGGCAGCGGCCACGGCCAACGGCGATGCGGAAGAACTGTATGCGCAGATGCTGTCTTCCAGCAAGCAGATCGGCGGTCGTGTGCTGGTGTTAGATACCGATGGCATAGTCTTGATGGATTCGTACGCAATGCTCAACGGGCGGCTTTTGCAGCATAAGGAAATCGAGGATATCCGCAACAACAGCCGTACTGTATCCTACGGATTTCATGAGGTAGATGGAGAAAAAGGCTCTCTGTTTGACAACGGAAAATTTTGGGCGGTGTACTATACCACGCCAATTGTATACCAATCCCGCAATGTAGGCATATTGCTCGTCAGCGTATCCATCCAGGACGTTATGGATATGGTAACGCAAACCCAGCAGGATTTTGCGCTGGTATCCATCCTGATTCTGTTGGCAATGATCATGATCGGGATCTTGATTGCCCGATGGATCTCAAAGCCCATAGCGCAGATGACAAACGCCATCCAGAAAATGTCGCATGGCGATTTCAGCGGAAAGGTAAAAATTACGGGTGCCAGCGAGATTGTGGAAATGGGCAAAACATTCAATCGAATGAGCGAACGGCTGGACAATGTAGAGAACCAAAGGAGAGACTTTATCTCCAATGCCTCTCACGAACTGAAAACGCCGCTATCCTCCATCAAGATTCTGGCGGAATCTTTGCTGTATCAGGAAAATGTGCCGGAAGAAATGTACAAGGAGTTTTTGACGGATATCAACGCTGAGATAGATCGGCTGAATTCCCTGCTTACAGATCTTTTGACCTTGGCGCAGGCCGATAACCCTGCCATGGTAATGCGTATGACTTGGGAAAACTTGGATGAGATCATCGCGGAATGCATCCATTCGTTGCAGCCGCTGGCCCAGGAAAAAAATATCAAAATTAACCATATCTGGAATGGCGTAAGTATGCGCTGCGATAGGCTGAAAATGTCCACAGCGCTGATCAACTTGATTTCAAACGGCATTAAGTATACGCCGCCGGAGGGCAGTGTGACCGTAGAGGTGGAGGAGCAAAGCCAGTTTATCATCATTACGGTTTCGGATACCGGCATTGGGATTCCGCAAGAAGAACAGGCACACGTGTTTGAAAGATTTTATCGCGTGGACCGCGCCAGGGCCAGAGACACCGGCGGTACGGGGCTGGGCCTTGCGATTGTGCAGCAGGTCGTGCGTTTGCATGGCGGGGAGATCATGCTGACGAGCACGGAAAAAAGCGGCAGCACCTTTACCATTACTATGCCTCAAGGGAGGCCGGAAGCATGAAAAAGAGAAAATGGGCGGCAGCGCTGATGAGCATGGCGCTGGCGACAGCCATGATATCCGGATGCTCTGTCATCAAAGAAGAAACTTCCCAATCAATTTACCAGCCGCAGATCAATCCGCTGGCAGGGCAGAATATTTCCGAGACAATTACATCCAACTTTTATTATGTGGTAGAGGGAGAGAACCAGCTGGCCAGCGTTTCCCAGACCATAGATGTTGCCAGCGGGGAAACAAGGGAAGAGGCTGTGCTGCGCACGCTGCTGCAAGGACCGCCGCAAAACGTGG
>UREB01000071.1 GCA_900546685.1 uncultured Eubacteriales bacterium
TATTACCGCGGCTGCTGGCACGTAGTTAGCCGGAGCTTCCTCCTCAGGTACCGTCATTTGTTTCTTCCCTAAGGACAGGAGTTTACAATCCGAAGACCTTCTTCCTCCACGCGGCGTTGCTGGGTCAGGGTTTCCCCCATTGCCCAATATTCCCCACTGCTGCCTCCCGTAGGAGTTTGGACCGTGTCTCAGTTCCAATGTGGCCGATCAACCTCTCAGTCCGGCTACCCATCGTCGGCTTGGTAGGCCTTTACCCCACCAACTACCTAATGGGACGCGAGCCCATCTTTCAGCGGATTGCTCCTTTGACCGGTCAATGATGCCATCATCCGGTATCATGCGGTATTAGCAACGGTTTCCCGTTGTTATCCCCCTCTGAAAGGCAGGTTGCTCACGCGTTACTCACCCGTCCGCCACTAGGTTCCACATGGTGCAAGCACCTCGTGTAACCCCGTTCGACTTGCATGTGTTAGGCACGCCGCCAGCGTTCGTCCTGAGCCAGGATCAAACTCTTGTTAAAAATTCTTACCAGATCCCTCTGGTCTTTAACTTTGTTTCTTCCTTGGCTCTTCCTTTACTTTCGCTAGGCTTTTCGCTCTTTTCTTCTCATTCACTATGTAGTTTTCTAGGTGCTCCGCCGCGCTTCTCGGTTACCCCGTTCCTCACGGCGCTTGTCTATATTACCAAGACGGCCAAACAAAGTCAAGCATAAATTTTCAAAAATTTATAATTTTTTCAAAATATGGATAACTTGCCTGTTATCCATGGGTTATCCACACAAAAACGATGCTTTTTGTTTGTTTCTATGGATAACTTCGTCCAAGAGAAAAAGGAAAGCTCCCATTCGGGAGCTTTGGACTTATTCCTCAACCACGACAAACGCTTCCGGGCCTGCGCCACAAAGCTCGCATTCAAAATCTGCGGGCAGTTCGGTTTGGCCCTCCGGCAATTCGTATACCCAATCACAGACGGTGCATCTCATTTTCATAACAGTCTCCTCCTTCTATTTACTAGGAACTACTCCTATTATAGTGCTTTCCATACGAGGTGCAAGCTTTTTAGGTTGTTTTTTCAAATTTTTCTCCGCAATTTTTACAGGTAACCAAGATCTTGCCCTTTCCCTTGGGGGCACGCATTTCTTGATTGCATTTGGGACAATGAAAATAAACGTGCTCTGTATCGTTTTTCTGCTGGCGTTTCTTTTCCTTTTGCGCTTTTTTTGCTTCTTTTGCCTTGGCACGCTGCGCTTTTGCTTCGGATTTATTTTCTTTGCCCAGATGGCTCTCGCCGGGGCGGCTTGCGTACTGCGGTTTCACTGTACGTACCTTTTGCGCCTTTTTTGCCTGGGAACGCATCTTCATACGATCCCAAAAACCGCGAAAGCGATCGTTTTCACGATTCCGTGCGTTGGGGTCTGTGGAAAAGCAGCGCACCAACGCAATGGCAATACAGCCGCCGGCCAGCAGCAGTGTGAAGGTGGAGCGCAGGAAAAACAGAACCAACGCGATGCATAAAAGAAAAATATTCAAAGAATCAAACCATAACTTGCGTCTCAATCGGGACTTCTCCTTCCTCTATGCACCACATCGTACAGCGAACCAAAGGGCCTTGTCAATTCTTTCCAGCATAACATGTAAGAAAGTCAAAATTAGGATGCCCCATTGCCATAATTGTATACCATCGCTATTCAAAAAGAGTCATGGTCTGTCCGCGTTGGTGTACGGGGAAGAAATGGTGATGTGCATAGGGGGCAAACGCATTTGCCTTGGCATAGTGTTCGCCAAAATGCATCGGGATAAAATGATCCACCTCGATGGCGTCGATAAATTGCTGTGCGCCGCGCATATAATCTTTACCCAAGCGGGGATCGATGGGGAACATAGCGGCATCAAAATGTGGATAAGCAGCGGCAAGCAGGGAAAGCTCCTGCAAAAAGGCCTTCTCGTACCCAACGGCTTCTTCGCACGACACCTCTTCGTTCCAGTGCCAATTGTTGAGATCTCCGGCATGAAACAGCTTCTTTTTCTCTATGCACATGGCAAAGGAGATGCCTATATCCGTAGATCCGAATGCGGCGGCATGCAGGCATTCATCGCTGTAGGTGTGCCCGGGCTTTAGATAAATGGCATCCTGAGAGCGTGCCAAACCGGATTCTAGAATATCCTGGGAAAATAGATAGACAATATCCGGACGCCTTTCCCGCCAGGAGAGGATGATGGGGTTGAAATGGTCGGCATGGCCGTGGGTACACAGCACATAAAACCGGCCAGGGCGGGATAAAAGATCCTCATCCACAACACCATGAGACAAACAGCGATTCCCAATACAGGAATCGCTGTAATAATCCACAACAATGGTTGCCTTTTCCAGCAAAAGGGCAAATCCACTATGCGCCAGGTACACGATCTTAAGCAACAATGTCACCGCCATAGCTAATGATGGAGGCATCATAGACGCCGGGAATTTCCAAAAAGCGCTCGACAACTTGCAGATCGGACTCGCGCAGACGAATTTCCAAGGTCATCTCTACGCCGGCAGAGCCCACCGTTTTGCTTTTTAACTGGCTCTCGGGCAGGCGTTTGAGCAGACCATAGACATTGTTGGTGGCGTTTTCATTGAAACGAAGCACCAAAAGATAAGGCATCGTACTGCGGAACCGCATCCCGGAAAGCAGCAGCATCAATACGCCGATGACAGCGGAGGCCAAGATCGCGGGCAGGAAGAACTTTGCGCCCAATGCGATGCCCACGGCAATGGACCAGAACATATATACGGTGTCGATAGGGTCCTTGACAGCGGTACGGAAACGCACGATGGACAAAGCACCGACCATACCAAGGGACAATGTCAGGTTGCTGGTGATTGGCAAAATGATAAAGGAAGTGATCATCGCCAGCATGACCAACGAAACCCCGAAATTCTTGGAGTACATAACGCCGCTGAAGGTTTTGCGATAGATGGCAAAGATATACATGCCGATCAAAAAGGCAAGCCCCAGTGTTAGCAAAATGCGCACTACGCTAAGGTCGCCGAAGGAAAAGGCGTTTTGCAGCCCGGCAACCAGGTTACTGAAAAAATCTCCCATAATGTCCTCCCTTATGCTCTAAAGGTCATATTTTCTGCAAATGGCATATTTGCTAATTGCGCTGCGCGCGGCTTCTATGCCATCAAAGGCCCGGCGGATATAACCGGGCAGAAATTCGTTGAATTTGATTTCCAGAACCATCATCCCCTTTTCCAGCATGGGGACGGTAAACATCTGTTTATCAAATATATCGAAGCTTTGGCCTGCGCGCAGGTCCTTATCAAACGTGATGCGTACATCTTCGATGGGGTGCACATAGGCTTCCCGCACATAATCCACGACCTTGACTGGGTGCAGCCCCTTGTTTTTCATGGAAAAGTACACAGCCCCGGCAGGCAGCTTGTCCTTTTGTAGCAAAAACGAACATTCGCCTTCCATCAAAAGTTCAAACTCTTTACGGGTCAAGCCGCAGCTATGCTTTAGGATGTATTGATCCTTTTTGATTTTGCGCTCCAGGCGGATGACGCTGTCTTCCATGTTATAAATGCGCACCCGAAACTTTTCACGGCTGTCCTCGCCGGCAATTTTGGTGACAAGATTGCTGTCCTCTCTGTCGTCAAAATACAGGGATCGGATATGATAATCCCCCGTATCTTCCCGAGCATTTTCATCCAGAGACAGCAGGGCAGACAGCCGGTGGCGCAGCACATAATACGTTGCGGTATTGATGTAAAATTTGAGCTCATGGCGAAATTTACCGGCCAAATTCTGTGCCTCCTCTTCTCAACTTCCTGTGCTGGGCGGCTGCGTGCCGACGCTGCCAAAGCGGCGCATCATCTCGTCATCCGACAGGCCGAAATACTGCTTGACATGGTATAGGCAGTATTCATTGCGCACTTTGGCAAAGTTTTCCATCTTTGCAATCTGGCTGTTACGCCACGATTCCGCTGTGCCGTTATCCCAGCGCTCGCGGTCGCGGCCGATCTCATCCTCAATCATCCCGGCGCACTCGTCGATTTTGGCCAGAACGCGGTCGGTGGCAAAGGTATTTTCCATGTGGTAAGCAAATCGAGTCAGGAAAAGTTCCTTAAATTCATTGTTTTTCAGCAGGGTGCGCAAAAGGACGGTAGAGATGCCGTTGCCCACGCCCATGCCTTCAGGGTTGGTCAGCCTTGCCATCGCATCCTGCTCCGGATTATACATGCCCCAGCAGAAATCGTACAAGATCCAGCGCCATTTGCCGTCCGGCGTTTTCTCGCGCCAGTATTTGATGTTGCCAAGGTCGGTATTGTTGGACCAGATCTCGGCAATGCACCAATCGGCAAAGTTTTCCACATCCACCCAGTCTGTGATGGTCTTGTACACCTCCGGGTCGTTGATGTTGGCCTCGTTGCTGGTAACATAATCGATCATCTGATTATAGTTGTCTGTGCTGCCCACCAGCGCGGTGGCATCGCCTACGATAAGATCGATATTCTCCGGATTGCTCAGATTATGATGCTGAGCCAACATATATTTATTGATCTTTTCCCGAATGTTATAGATACCCCAATACTGGCCGTTGATGTACACAACGCGTTGCTTATAGGCTGCCACATCCAACGTAGTGGTCTCGCGCACCAAGTCGGTAACTACAATATCACGAATCTTGCTCTGTGTACAGTCTTGTGCACCTGCGCGCAGCGTGATGGATTTATAGGAGGTATACGGCCGCGTATCAAAGAAGGAGTAATCGATGGTGTCAGATCCATAGCGCTCTCTGGCACGAATGGAAAAGCCCTTTTGATCCTTAAACCGGGAGAACGCGCCAAAGATGCGGATGCCTGCATCCAAAGATACGCCCTGCTTTCCGCTTTCATCAAAATACTCAAAGTGGACTTCTCGCTCCCAGTCCTTTTGGAAGTTGGCATTTTTGTATTCGATATCGCCCACTTTTTGGCCATTGCCCACGACATAGATACCGTAATCATGGTCAAACAGGTTCGGAGGATCGGTAATCAGCGAAACCACGGGCAGCGTATGAGGAATATCGATCAAAAACGTTTTGGAGTCCGTCTTGCTGCCCAAAAGCCCTTCCTTGAAAGCTCGCGCGCGCACCGCGGTGGTTTTTTCTACGGTGATTGGCCCGGTATATACGGGGCTGGATTCCGTAGGGATAGAGCCGTCGGTGGTGTAATGAATGGTGGTGTCCGCATCACCGGCCTCCATAGTCACCTGTTGCGCGCCGCGGTAGGAGCCTGCCTCCGTAGTAATGGTAGGCTTTACGGCAAACCCGATGGCGCCGCCGGCATTGGCGGTAGACGGTGTGGGTGTTTGAAAATAAAAAAATCCATCGGAGCCACTTTGGCGGCCAACGGACATATTGGTAGGCACATCGCTTACATAGACCCGATCCACTAGCTCTTCGCTGCTATTGAACAGCCCGATGACCTCGCCCGCGCCGGAAATGCGGAAATTGGTATGCATATTGCCAAGATTCGTCAACCCAGAACAGTACACCAGCGTATATTGCCCGGGCGCAAGCGTAATATCGGGAAACTTCCACTTCAGCGGCTTTTCCGTATCGTCCGTTAATCCCCAGCCCTTGAGTGAAACGGCTTCGGAGCCGTTGTTGTAGACCTCCACCCAATCATAATACGCACCGCCGGTGGGTGCGTATTTATCGTTATACGGCATGGCCTCGCTGATGATCACGCTGCTGGTCGGCTTTCCGTTTGCTTCGACAAACTTTTGGAAGCCCTCTGCCGTATTGGCATAGCCTGGAGAGGGATTGGCAGAGGTGGTCCATTCGTAATTGTCGGAAGGATCGCGAAGGTAGACGGTATCGCTCTTCATTTCCGGCACCTCGACGGAATCGAGGATCTGGCCTGCTTTGTTGGCGAGAGAAACCTCTACCTTATAACTGCTGAGCCTAAAATTGGTGTGCAGGTAATTGTTGCTGCCATCTTTGGAATAGGCTTTGCCAGAGCAGTATACGACCACATAGCCGTGTGCGGGGATCTTAACCCCCTCTGGGAAACGCCATTTCATGGTTTTGTTCGGCTTATTGGAAAGCCCATAGCCAGACAGATCGATTTCGCTGTCGCTGGTGTTTTCAATCTCTACATAGTCGGAATAGGCGCCGTAATCATCGGTCAGCGTTGTGACGTTGGCGCTCATAACCTCGCTGATGCGCAGCGGGGAGGAGTCTACCTTGCGGCTGGCCAGAAACTGCTCATATCCTTCATCGGTATTGGCATAGCCGGGCGTCACCTTTTCAAAGCTGGTCCATTGGCTGTTATCCTTGGGATCTCGGCCCATCGACGTATCGGACGGCATTTGGGAAAACGTCGTATAATCTACAATTACGCCGAGGTTATTGGTGAGAACAACGTCCTCGCCCGAAGAGGAGAGACCAAAATTGGCATGCAGCGGCTGGTCGGTCTCACGCTTGTCCTGCTTATCACAGTATACAATGACATACCCGCCGGCCGGGATGCTGATATCCGGGAAGGTCCACTTTGCCTGCTCCAGTTTGCTATCAGACAGCCCCCAACCGGAAAGCGATACATCCGTGGTGCCGGGATTATACAGCTCAATCCAGTCGGAATAGTTGCCCTCCTCATCGGTTACGGCCTGCTTGTTGCCGGCCATCACCTCGTTGATAAGAATGGTTTCAGAGGTTGCCGGCTTGTCCTTATTCACCAAATAAGAAACAAATGCAATGGCAACCAACAATATGATGACAATCAGCAAAGCCCGAATGAGCTTTTTGCGATTGGCTTTGGGGTTTACTCTTCTTCTTGTAGCCAAAACATACCTCCGCAGTTCTTTTGGACTTTGTTTATTATACGCATCAAGATTTCCAAAAGTCAATCATCTGCCGCAATCTCAATGCTTTCGCCGGTACGGAGCAGCACCAGCAGCGCCTGCTTGACAGGCCGCCCCGTCAAATGCGAAAGGGCAAGGCGGTAAGCATATAGCTGCCCCTGGTATCGCGGGATAAGCGCCTGCGGCCCTTCGGGCGGGATGCGATCCGTCTTGTAATCCACCAGTACCCAGCCGTCCTTTTCTTCAAAAGCCAGATCCAAAATGCCCTGCAAAAGCGTCGTTTCATCCGACGGGTATGCCGGCGAGATGATATGGGCGGGCACCCGCACGACAAATGGCTGTTCCCGCAATACCTGACGGGCGGATAGGATACGGCCGGCCAGCGCGGAGTTGGCAAACCGTACGATGAGAGAAAGATCCAACGCATCGGCCTGGGCTTGGGTAAGGGCACCTTGGGTAAGCCAGGTGTGGACCTGTGCCTGTACCCCTTCCAGGGTTTTGGCTTGGGCCAAATCGATCTTTTGCATGGCGGTATGCATATAGGTGCCGCGCTGCGCCGCGTCGGGCGCGCGATCCGATACGGAATCCCAGGCAGGCCAGGATAGGGTGGGCGCCTGCGCTTGGCTGGATAGATCCGCTAACTGGGAAGCGGCGACCTTGGCGGGCGCCGTGGCAGCACGGAAGGGATATTGGTAATGCAGGGCGGCCAACGCGTCGGCATACCGCGGGTCTGATACGTCGACCCCTTCTACAAATCGTTGCCAATTGCCTTTGGATTGATACACGCGCTCTGTTTCTGGCTGCACGGTATGAAAGGAGATCTGCCAAGCGCCGGGCGCCTCCTGGGCAGGCAAAGGAAGGGAGAATCGATCCCGCAGCGCGGCGCCATCAGGATGCAGGGCCACGGAGGGTAAAACCCATTCCAGCATGCTTTTTGCGTGTGCTGGCGGCTTCTCACAGGCCGCGGCAAGCTGCTGTGCGCTCCCCTGGCCTAAGAGGATCAGTGATTCCTTTGCGCGCGTCATCGCTACGTAGCAAAGCCGCATCCGCTCCGCCGTTTCCGCCCGTTGCTTTTCCGCCTGGCAAAGCGTATAGCAAAGGGTCTGCTGCTTACTCAGGGATCGCTGATGAAAATGCCAGAGCCCAATGCCGTATGTTTTGGAGAGCGGCAAAGAGGTATCATGAGCGCGCGCCAGACCATGCTCGAAAAATGCAAAGATC
>UREB01000072.1 GCA_900546685.1 uncultured Eubacteriales bacterium
GTTGCGGCAGGGGCATATACGATAGCAGGAAATATAAAAAGCCCTTAAGGGCTTTTATCGAATTATGGACAATACTTAATGAGATCTTCTACACGACATTCCAAAACACAGCAGATCCTGGCGAGAATATCCAAATCCAGCTTTTCAACATCATTGTTGTACCATTTATTGATGACGGAAAAGCGTGTACCAATGCTGGTTGCCAATTTGTTGCGAGAGATATTGCGGTCATGGAGGATTTGCTTTAGGCAAATCTCAACATGCCCATATTGTTTGAGTTGTACGAGGGAAGAATTTTTCACAGCACATATCACCTAACATTAGGGTAACGGAAATTAGGCACATTGACGATTACCATATTTATAGTTACTATATTTGTAGTTACTATGAACATAGTAAATATAATTTGCCCAGGAGGTGAATTTTTATGCGTGTATATGAAAGTCTGCAAATAAAAAGTCAATAGGAAAATAAAAAAATTTGCAGAGGCCAGAGGAGGTGAAAAAGAGCATGACAAAAAGACCGCCGCTCAAGCGCCGATCAAAATGAAAGAGGAAAGAAGTGGTCAATCAGAATTTTCCAGAGAAGCCAGATACTCCTTTACGCGGCCATAGTAGATGCGCAGGAACTTGTTGGCGCCGGCTGTCATGTAAACCAGATAGGGTTTGCCCTCGGCGCGTTTCTTGTCCATGAAGCGGTATACTGGATCATCAGCGGGCTGTGTTTTCAGCAGGCAATCCATGACCAGAAAGAGCGCTTTGCGCAGCTCCGGCGGTCCGCTTTTGGAGGCCCTCGTACTCTTTGCCTCATGGGCGCCGGATTGATCAGCACCAGGGTCAACGCCCGCAAAGGCCGTAATGGCGTTCCTATGAGTGAATCGGGTAACATCCCCAAGTTCCGCCAAGATCTGGGGGCCAAGGGAATCTCCCACACCGCGCATGGCCATAACGACCGGATATTCAGGAAGCTGGGCAGCCAGAGTACGCATTTCAGCTTTGAGCTGCTCCAGAGACTTGGAAACAGCATTCAGCGCGTCAACGGCCTGCCGAATCATAGTTTTAGTCAAGGGATTCCTGGGGAGCATGGCGATCAGATTCTGGGCATCCATGTGGATCTCAATGGCGCGGCTCTGGCTGAAGTTGTAGCCATGCCGTTTGCACCACTTGCGGTAACGCTCGGTAAAGGCGGCAAGGCTCATGTCCCGCACACAGTCCACATGCCAAAAGGTCATGGCAAAATCCACCCACTTCTGGCTGCCATCCTCGCGGACAGGGCTGTCAAACAGGCTGTTGGCTCCGGGATAGGTCTGGTCAAGGAGGGCGATGAGGTTGTTTTTCATCATCGTCTTGGTCTTGGAGTACAGGCCCTGCTGCCGGTTCAGCGTTTTCAGCTGCATACGAATCGTGTCCATAGGAGTATATTGGCGCAATTCCACCCAGTTGTCAAGCCCATAGCGGGCAATTTTCCGGGCATCTGCCTTGTCTGTTTTCACTTTGCGCAGGGTGTTGTTCCCGTAGTCCTTAATGAGCTTGGGATTGACTGCGCTGACAAAGATGCCCTCCTCATGAAGAAAGCGGGCCACCGGCTCATAGTACCGCCCGGTATGCTCCATGACCACCCGCGTCTCACCGTCCAGGCATTTCAGGTAGTCTGCCAGTGCCTTGAGTTCACTACCGGTGTGGCCAACAGAAAACGGTTTTGCCACCACTTCCCCAAAGGGACGGAGTACAGATACCACGCTCTTCCCTTTGGAAACATCAATCCCTGCCACATTGTTCATGCGAATCGCTCCTCATCGTAGATTTGCCTTTGGCGTCCAACCTTTCCATCATTGCCGATCCAATCTATTTGATGACACGGGCGCACCGGTGTGGCGGCTCAATCTGCATAAATCGAACGCTGCGAATGAGAGGCTGGCTGACGGACTTTCATACGGACGCTTCGCTTTGGTCCTTGGAGGTTTACATCAGGCCAAGACGCTCTCATTCTAACAGCTTTGGCAACGATGCGGAAAAAAACACGGCTGGCTGCCGTGCCTTATCCCGTAAATATATTGTAATAGGATGTATACAAGGCTATTGAATGGGATTTTGGAGTCGTTGAATGTGCTTTCACCAGTGAAAACCAAGCAAGCTTTACAAGCATTATGTCTATTGAAAACAGCAATAAAAGAGGCGGAAGAAATCTTTATTTCCAAAGAGAGCATCCCAACAAAGCATTAAACAGGAGCAGCAAACAGAGACACAAACGCGTACACAAACAAAGACACAACCCGGTGCGCAAAGGGGGGCGCCTATATATATAAATAAAACAAAAACAAAACAAAAAGAAAACAAAGAGCCAAAAGACGCGCGCGAGAGCTGTTTGAAAGAAGGATGGAGGGAGGAGGGGAAACGGCGGTACACGATCTTTTGAGGGAAGCGATGCCCGCCGGGCACGTTGACTTTGCGGGGCGTTTCGTTGTATGCTAAACTGATTTAATTCATCCCGAAACACTATGAGAAGAAAGGCGGCGGTGTACATGGAAAAGCGCCTTCCGTTCCGCGCGTTTGACGGCGCGTTTGGCACCTATTATTTTCAGCTGACGGGCGACGACGGCCCGTGCGAGCGGGCCAACGTGGACAACCCCAGCCTGGTACGGCGCATCCACCGCCAATACCTGGAGGCAGGGGCCAAGGCGGTAAAGACCAACACGTTTGCGCTCAACGCGCAGGTCTTTCCGGACGAAAGGGAGCGCGCCCGGCTGATGCGCGAGGGATATCACCTGGCTGCGGAGGCGGCGGCGCCCTACGGGGCCAAGGTGTTTTGCGATATCGGCCCTGTGGCGGACGGCGAAACCGGGCAGGCCGAGGAAGCGTACCTGGAAGCGGCACGGGCGTTTTTGCGCCTGGGCGGCACGCATTTTCTATTTGAAACGCAGGCGGACTTTGCGCCGCTAAAGCCCGCAATTGGGGAGATTGCGGCAAAATGCCCGGATGCGTTTGTGGCGGTCTCGTTTGCCGTATCGCAGGACGGGTATTCGCAAAAGGGGCATTTTTACCGCGCACTGATAGAGCAGGCGCTTTCCTGCCCGGAGGTACACATGGCAGGGCTGAACTGCGTGTGCGGGCCGGTACACATGGCAGAATTGATGCGCCGCCTGCCAGAAACGGACAAGCCGCTGATGGCCATGCCCAACGCGGGGTACCCGTCGCAGGTAGGGGGGCGGACATTTTTCCAGGACAACGCCGCGTACTTTGGGGAAAAGCTGGCGGCGCTGGCGGCCAAAAGGCCGATGGTGGTGGGCGGCTGCTGCGGGACCACGCCGGAGCATATCCGCCGGACGCTGGCCTGTATGGCGCAGACAAGGACGGCGCGCGTCCAGGGCGCCCCGGCGCCGGAAGTGCGCAAAAAGGCGGCCCCCGGCGTTTCTGTGTTTGATAGGGATTGGACGAAAAAGCGTGTGGCTGTGGAGCTGGACCCGCCGACGGATGCAGACTTTGCCCCGCTTTTGGAAGGGGCCAGGGCGCTGCAGGCGGCGGGCGCGGACCTATTGACGATTGCGGATTCGCCGCTGGCCAGGACCCGGGCCAACAGCATTTTGTCCGCCGCCATTGTGAAGAGGGAGACGGGGATGGAGGTGCTGCCCCATCTTTCCTGCCGGGACAAGAACCACATTGCCATCAAGGGCGAGCTTTTGGGCGCATGCTACGAGGGCATCCGCCAGGTGCTGGCGGTGACGGGAGACCCCATCATGCAAGAGGTGTTTGCCAGGCGGTCGGCGGTATTCAACTTCAATTCGTATGAGCTGATCTCTTTTATAGAGGGGCTGAACCGCGACGTGTTTCAAGAAAGCCCGTTTGCCGTGGGCGGGGCGCTCAACGTAAACGCACAGAGCTTTGCAAGCGAACTGAAGCGCGCACAGAAAAAGGAGGCGTGCGGTGCGTCGTTTTTCCTGACCCAGCCCATTTACACCGAGCGGGCGCTTTCGAATCTGGCGCTGGCTAGGCATACCCTGCGCGGCAAGATCATGGCGGGCTTTATGCCGGTGGCAAGCTACAAAAACGCGCTGTTTTTAAGCCACGAGGTATCCGGCGTGGAGATCCCGCAGGAGATTTTACAGCAGCTGGAGGGTACCACGCAGCAGCAGGCGTGGGACATTACGGTGCCGTATGCGGCGGGGCTGATGAAGCAGGCAGCCCCGCACTGCGACGGGTATTACCTGATGACGCCGCTGAGAAAGACGGCGCTGGTGGTGCGTTTGATGCAGGAGGGGCTGGCATGACGGCGCTGCGGCCGGCGCTCAAGGAGGTGCTAAGGTACCTGGGGCACCATGGGCAGGCGATGACGGAGGAATTTTTGGCGATGGCGGAGCGCTGCATCGACCAGGTATGCCGGACGGCTGTGCCGCGGCACTGCACAGGCTCGTTTTTGCTGGAGAGAACCGAGGCGGGGCTGAAGGTGGGCGGCACGACGCTGACGCTGACGGGGCGCGACATTGCCCAGCTTTTGCAAAACAGCCGCCGATGCATTTTGCTGGCGGCCACGCTGGGGCCGGAGGTGGATGCGCTGATCCGCCAAAGGCAGGCGCAGTCGATGGCGGAGGCGGTATTGTGCGATGCGGCGGCCACGGCGCTGATCGAATGCGTATGCGACGAGGCGGAAAAAACGCTGGCGGCCGGGCTGGCGAGGGGCGAAAGGCTGACCCGTCGGTATTCCTGCGGATATGGGGACCTGCCGCTATCTTTGCAGCCGGACTTTGTACGCGTGCTGGATACGCCGCGCAAAATCGGGCTGGCGTGCACGCCGTCGCTGCTGCTGACGCCGCAAAAATCCGTGACGGCGGTGCTGGGCATTGCGAAAGCCCCGCCCCAACCCAGGCAGGCGCGCTGCGAAACGTGCGCGTTTGCCGCTTCATGCCAGCTGAGAAAGGCAGGGACACACTGTGGACGTTAACGCATTATTACAACAAGGCCCGATCGTGCTGGACGGCGCGATGGGCACCATGCTGCAAAATGCCGGGCTGCCGCTGGGGCAGCTGCCGGAAACCTATAACCTTTTGCACCCGGAGATCGTGACGGACATCCACCGCCAATATTTGCAGGCGGGCGCAAGGGTGGTGCTGGCCAACACCTTTGGCGCCAACGCGCACAAGCTGGCGGGCAGCGGACTTGCGCCGGAGGAGGCGATTGCGGCGGGGGTGCGCTGCGCCAAAGAAGCGGCCAAGGCGTTTGACGGCGCGTATGTGGGGCTGGACATCGGCCCCATCGGCGAACTGCTGTTTCCGATGGGCCAGCTGGCGTTTGACGAGGCGTACGAATTGTTTGCCGAGCAGGTAGAGGCGGGCGTAAAGGCGGGCGCGGACGCGATTTTCATCGAGACGATGACGGATCTTTACGAGGCCAAGGCGGCGGTGCTGGCGGCCAAGGAGCACAGCAGCCTGCCGGTATTTTGCACGATGAGCTTTGAAAAGGACGGCCGGACGTTTACCGGGTGCCAGCTTTCGGCCATGGCGCTGACGCTTTCGGGGCTGGGGGTAGACGGGCTGGGCATGAACTGCTCGGTAGGCCCGGTGGAGATGCTGGAAATGGCGGAGGAGATCCTGCGCTATACCGACCTGCCGCTGATCATCAAGCCCAACGCCGGGCTGCCGGAGATTGTGGACGGCAGGACGCGCTATTCCATCACGCGGGAGGAATTTGTAGAGGCGATGCAGGCGCTGGTGCGGCGCGGGGCCGCGATGGTGGGCGGCTGCTGCGGGACCGACCCCGGCTACATCCGGGCGCTCGCGGAGGCGGTGCGCGGCATAACGCCAAAAAGGACGGCGTATGCGCCGGTATCGGCGGTATGCTCGCATGCGGAAACGGTGGTGATCGACCGGGTGCGGCCGATTGGCGAAAGGATCAACCCGACGGGGAAAAAGCGCATGAAGCAGGCGCTGCAAACCCATGAGATGGCGTATCTGGTAAGCCAGGGCCTAGAGCAGGTGGAGGCGGGCGCCAAGATTTTGGATGTGAACGTCGGCCTGCCCGGGCTGGATGAGGCGGCGATGATGGTGGAGGCGGTGCAGACGCTGCAAAGCGTGCTGACCGCGCCGCTGCAGATCGATTCTTCGCACCCGGAGGTGTTGGAACAGGCGCTGAGGGCGTACAACGGGGTGCCGATTGTAAACTCCGTTAACGGCGAAGAGGCGGTATTGCGCCGCATTTTGCCGATGGTGAAAAAATACGGCGCGTGCGTGGTGGGCTTAACGCTGGATGAGACGGGCATCCCGCGAAGGGCCGAGGACCGGCTGAAGATCGCGCGGCGCATTTTGGCAGAGGCGCTGCGTTACGGCATCCCGAAGGAAAGGGTATTCATCGACTGCCTGGTACTGACGGCCTCGGCCGAGCAGGAGGCGGCGTATGAGACGCTGGACGCAGTGCGGATGGTGCATGAGGAGCTGGGGCTAAAGACGGTGCTGGGCGTTTCCAACATTTCCTTTGGCCTGCCGCAAAGGGGGGCGCTGAACCAAACGTTTTTGGCGCTGGCGCTGGCAAACGGGCTGGACCTGCCCATATTAAACCCCAACGTAAGCGCGATGATGGATACGATTTTCTGCTATCATCAGCTGAAAAACCTGGACATCGGCAGCCGGGCGTACATCGAGCGGTTTGCAGGCCGCACAGACGACAAGCCCGCCCCCCTGCCCAAGCGCGGCGGCGAGACGGAGGACATTGCGTACTGCATCCTAAAGGGCTTAAAGGAGCCTGCTGCGCAGTGTGCTGAGGCGCTGCTGGCAAAGACGGAGCCGTTGGCGCTGGTGCAGGAAACGCTAATCCCAGCGCTGGACGAGGTGGGGCAGCAGTATGAGAAGGGCGTCTTGTTTTTGCCGCAGCTTTTGGCCAGCGCGGACGCGGCCAAGGCGTGCTTTGAGCGGGTGCGCGCGCATTTGCAGGCTTCGGGCGCGGACAAGGGGCCGAGCCGGGGGCGCATCCTCATGGCGACGGTAAAGGGCGACATCCACGACATCGGCAAGAACATCGTGAAGGTGGTGCTGGAAAACTACGGGTACGAGGTGATCGACCTGGGACGCGATGTGCCGGTGCAGACGGTGGTAGAGGCGGCGCGGGAGACAAAAGCGCCGCTGGTGGGGCTGTCGGCGCTGATGACGACGACGGTGGCATCGATGAAGGAGACCATTGAGGCGCTGAAAGCGGCCGGCCTTGGCTGCCGGACGATGGTAGGCGGCGCGGTGCTGACCCAGGAGTATGCCGACGAGATGGGCGCGGATTTTTATGCGGCGGACGTGCAGGCGTCGGTGGCGATTGCGCGCGAGGTATTCGGCGCATAGGGCAGGGGCGCTTGCCTGCACGGAGATAAGGCAGAGGGCTGCATGCGCCGGCATGGCGGAAGCGTGGCAGCAGAGGAGAGAACAAGGGAAACGGAAAAAGAGCCTGCGGGCTCTTTTTTGTTTGGCGGGGAGGGGTATGGGGAGAGGGCGAGAGCAGGAAACTAAGACAGGGAGAGAGCAGATGCAATAAACGGTGCTCGTTCAAGCTACAGAGCATAGAGGAACGGGGTTTCTTCCTTTTTTTGCCAAAAGGAAGCGAAAAAGGCGAGGGGGACAGGCAAGTGTCCCCCTTCACCCCCTCCTGCCCGGGGAGGGTTCTCCCCGGACTCCTCCGAGGGGGGAAAGGGGTTTACGTTTCTAGCGTGATTATGCTGCTTGGCCCGCCCGGCCCTATACCGCGCCGGGCTTGTTGTGGTGGGTGCGTAAGCTGGGCAGCCTGCGGGCAGGTCCGGCCAGGGAGAAGATGAAAAGACAGGGAAAGAGCCCCGGGGCATGGTAGAGTGAGCAGCACAGAAAGATTGGCCGGAAGAGGCAGCGGGCACTGCCTAATGACAAAGGGGCGCTGATGTGTATGGCCTCTCCCCGGGGCACTGTCTCCGGCAATGCAGACCTCCCGGGCCGGACAAGGCAGCGGGCACTGCCCGCCCCCCTCCTGCCCGGGGAGAAGGCGGAAAATCGAGGAAAAGCCCCGGGGTACTTTCCCCAGCAACGCAGGCCTCTTGGGCCGGACAAGGCAGCGGG
>UREB01000073.1 GCA_900546685.1 uncultured Eubacteriales bacterium
CTGGAGTTCAGACGTGTGCTCTTCCGATCTCCAGCTCCACCGAACCATACAGCGGGATGATCTCTACTGCCTGCCCTCGTTTCCGAAAAAACTCCTTGGCAAAGTGCGTATACTTGGTGGCTACCTTTAAGCCGGACTGTCTGGTATCCGTGCCCGGCTTGCCTGCCAAAGACAGCTTGCATTTGCCATAGCCTAGATCCATCATCTCGTAGATATGCGCGCCGCTTTCCAGCAGCGTATCCTTGCCACAGATGCCAAAATCCGCCACGCCATGCTCCACATAGACCGGTACATCCGTTGGTTTTACCATCAAAAAGGAAAGCTCCTTATTTTGGAAAATCAGCATCCGGCTATCCTCTACCAGTCCGGATACATCGTAGCCTGCTTTTTCAAAAAGCGCAATAGCCTTATCCGCCAAGCGGCCTTTGGCGAGCGCTACCTTTCGTTGTTTCATTGCTCTGCCCCCTTGCTTTCTTCCAAAAAGACCGCTTGTGCGCCCTCGTTTTCCGCTTGTGCCAATACCTTGCTTTTATCCGTTTGATAGCTCAATACCACACGCACCCCTTCGGACCGCTTCGCCCTGGCAAAGGCCACGGCCCTGGCAAAGCACCCCTCTGCCGCGCCAACGACCAGATCCGTCTTAGGAACGGCCGGCCAAGCGTTGTCGGCTTTGAGCGCCGCCATGGCCTGCTCCATATTGATGGCAAAGCCCACTGCCTGCATCGGCTTGCCAAATTGAGCCAATACGCCATCATACCGTCCGCCGGAAATAATGGGGCTGCCTACGCCGGCACCCAGCCCGCGGAATACCAGGCCGTTATAGTATTCAAATCCGGGCAGCAGCCCTAAATCTATCGTAATGCTGTTTCCATGGCCCATCTGCTGTAAAAATACCGCCAAAAGGCGCAGCTCTTTCAATACAGATTGGTAGCAAGGCTGATAGAAGATCTCCTCTGCCTTATCCAGCACCTCTACGCCGCCATACAGCTCGATCAGCGACAGGCATTGGTGCTGTATCTCCTTTAACACGCCAAGCTGCTGCAAAAATGCACCTGCTTCCATCGCATTTTTCTCATCCAGCATACCGCGCAGCGTCTCTGTCTCCTCTTCGCTGAAGCCGGCCTGCTTGGCCAGACATTGAAAAATACCTACATGGCCGATATCCAGCACAAAATCCGCAAACCCCAATTCCGTCATGCTTTGCGCCGCCAGCGAAAGCATTTCCGCATCGCCGGACAGGCCAGAATCGCCCATCAGCTCTGCCCCCACCTGGGAAAACTCCCGGCGCTGTTGACCGTAATCATGCTCCAAGCCAAATGCGCTGCCACGATAAAATACACGGATCGGTTGCTGGCTCTGCTTTGCACGCGAGCTGACAACCCGGGCCGCCGGCATGGTGAAATCCGGCCGCAGCGTCATCATCTTACCGTCTTGCTCGAACAGGCGGATCATGCGATCTTGCCTTAAGTTGCCAACCTCGCCCTCAAACAGATCCGCATATTCCAGCGAAGGCGTAATGATCTCTTCAAACCCGCTGCGTACAAACATCGTTTGCAGCCTCTGCTCCAAGGCCCGCTTGGCAAAGGCCTCTTGTCCTGTTACATCCCGCACGCCTTCCGGCACCTGCGCTTTGACTGTCTTCATATCGTTCCTCGCTTTATCATGCTAATACGCTACTTTGTTGCTTTGTAGTATCATACTCGCTTTGCCATCGTATGTCAACCCTTTTCCCTAGGGGCGCACAAAAAAAGGGCCGGAAAAAACCGGCCCTTTCTCGATCTATCTTCAGGTTAGTCCTGCATCATTTGCTCAACGACCTTTTTGGTCATCATGCCGCCGATGCTGCCTGCCTCGCGGCTGGTCAGATCGCCGTTATAGCCCTGCTTCAGGTTCACGCCAACCTCGCTGGCGGATTCCATCTTCAGCTGCTGCAAAGCCTGCTTACGCTGTTGGTTATTCTGCGTACTGTTGCTTGCCATTGTATCTCTCTCCTTTCCGGAAGAATGTTCTTCTCAATGTTGGGTTAGTTCTGCTGGTTTTTATTGACATACTTTTCGTACATCTTCTTCACCATGCCACCGCCGATGCTGCCTGCTTCACGAGACGTAATGTCACCGTTATAACCCTGCTTCAGGTTTACGCCAACTTCGCCGGCAACCTCCATTTTCATCTGTTCCAGCGCCTGTCTCTGAGCCGCCGATTTCGGAGTTTTGCTGCTAGAAGTCATTGCATTCACCTCCTTTTACCAAGTCTCACGAGTAATTTGCCCGTTTGCAAAATCCATACACATGTAATGTTTCCCAATTTTCTGTTTTTGCGGAAACTGCGCGAAATCGTTTGGAAAATTGCGGCCAAACTCTTCGTCGAAATGTAGAATGCCCATTATTTTGCGGAATATGCGATTTTTACGGCGAATTTGCGCATTCCTTGCAGGCAATTTTTTGCAGACAAAAAAAGAGCGTTTCCGCTCTTTTTCATTTTCATGCTCTGTTTTTTCTATTGTTAATTCATCGCAATTTGCCCCAGCGCATCCTCGTATTGTTTTTTGGCAGCACACAACACCATTTGCCAATCCGCCTGGCGCTGTGGCTGCTGCAGCAGTTCATATGCACGGTTGACCTCCTCCACAAGGCCGGCGTCCTTGGTCAGCATCAGCGCGCCCGCGTCGGTAAAGCCATGCTGCTCTTCCCCCAAAAAGCTCCCTGGGCCGCGCAGTTCTAAGTCTGCCTTGGCTACCTCAAAGCCATCCTGCGTCTGCGTCATAGTCAAAAGCCGCTGGCGATCCTCCCGCTCCGCTGCCAAAAAGCACCAGGACTGCGCGCTGCCGCGCCCTACCCGGCCTCGCAGCTGATGCAGCTGCGCCAGGCCGAACCTATCCGCCCGTTCGATGACCATCACCGTGGCGTTCGGCACATTGACGCCTACCTCTACCACTGTGGTGGAAACCAGGATCTGGATATGGTTTTGCGCAAACTGCTCCATGATCTCCTGCTTTTCCGCCTGCTTCATTTTGCCATGCAAAAGTCCAATGG
This sequence comes from uncultured Eubacteriales bacterium, assembly GCA_900546685.1. GTDB lineage: Bacteria > Bacillota > Clostridia > Christensenellales > QAND01 > UMGS1975. Next base: position 3,033 of record UREB01000073.1, read on the forward strand.
ATACATCTGCAAATCGTTTTTTCATCATGGTATAGATTTGTTCGGCGGCCTGGTCGTCCTCCTCTTCTCCCTCGATGCGCGGACACACCACATACGCCTGCCCGCCCTGCCTGGCACGGTCTGCCAAGAACGCATACATATCGTCTCGTTTGTTGGCAAGCACAATACGCGTCTCCACCGGCTTTCGCCCCGGCGGCATTTCATCGATGACAGAAACATCCAAATCCCCGTATAAAATCATGGAAAGCGTGCGCGGTATCGGCGTGGCGCTCATAAACAGCGCATGGTTCTCTGTTCCCTTCTGCATCAAAGCCGCGCGCTGCTTTACGCCAAAGCGATGCTGCTCATCCGCGATGACAAGGCCCAGGTTTTTGTATTTCACGCTTTCTGAAATCAGCGCATGCGTGCCCACCACAAGATCCAGCGTACCATCCTCCAACGCTTCCAGCACCTGCCTCCGTTCAGCCGCTTTCATCCCACTTTTCAATAGGCCAACAGAAACGCCCAAAGGCTCAAACAAAGCCTTGGCCTGCTCGTAATGCTGGCCCGCCAATATATCTGTCGGCGCCATCAGCGCGGCCTGCCGGCCATTTTGCACTGCGATCCACATGGCATAAAACGCTACCACCGTTTTGCCGCAGCCCACATCGCCCTGCACCAGGCGGCTCATGGGCACTGTCTTTTCCAGGTCCTCCTGTATTTGCCGCATCACACGCTGCTGTGCGCCGGTGGGTGCAAAGCCCAATTGTTGCATAAAGCGCTCGCCCTGCGCCTGCGTAATGCACAGCGGCTGCGCAGTGCCGCGCTGGGTTCGCCGATCTCCCAAATAGGCGCGCAACAACAGTAGGTCGGTAAAGCAAACAGTGCGCACGGCCTGATCCTTGACCGTCTCGCTGGGCGGAAAATGGGATAGCTCCAACGCATCGCGGAATGCGTATAGCCCAAAAGCCTCGCGAAGCCCTCTGGGCAGCGGCTCGGACAGATAGCCCGCATACAGCGCAAAGCACTGCTTGATACAGGCGCGCAGGTTGCCCTGGCTCAGCCCTTTGGTCAGTCGATACACCGGCAGCATGCGCAGCGCATCCTCATCACTGGCCCGCTCTATCATCGGGTTTTCCAGCCGGATCTCCCCCATGCGGAATACCGGCCGGCCATAAAAAAACAACGTTTCCTCCTCTTTGAGCTGTTGTCGGATATACGGCTGGTTATACCATACCAGCGTCACCTTTCCCTCTTCATCCTCTGCCTGGCAGCGTGTCATGGAAAACCCTTTTCTGGGAAATACCGTCTTGGCAGGGCTTACGATGCTCAGTTTCCCAAACCATGGCCGGCCCACCGTCATCTGCGAGGTGGTGCTAGGTTGTGTGAGATCATGATAGCTTCTTGGAAAATAGCGCATGAGGTCCCAAGGCGTCTCTACGCCCAGCTTTTGCAGCTGTGCCAGGCGTGCCTGCCCCACGCCCGGGATCTTCAATAGCAGGTTTTCCATGCGTCAAGCTCCTTTCCGGGTAGAAAAAAGGCGCCGTTTGGCGCCCTTAACATGCTCTATGCGATATGGCGCAGATCATTCCACGCCCACGATGTAATAGTAAAGGGACTGGCCGCCCGGGTACATCTGCACATCGCAGTCCGGATACTCGGCCTCCAATTCCTCTGCCAACGCATCCGCTTGCTCCTGCGTGACATCCTCACCATAAAACAGCGTGATGCTCTCTCCGCCCAGTTCTAAGGTCTTTGCAATGGTTTTTTTGCAAACCTTATCCACTTTTTTGCCGCTGACGGACAGCTCTCCGTTGACCATGCCTAGGATATCGCCCTTTTTGATTTCTTCTCCATTTAGCTGTGTATCACGCACCGCATAGGTAATGGCGCAGCTGTTGGTGGCTTCCATTGCCTCCAGCATATCCATGGCATTATCCTGCACGTTGTTCTCCGGGTTCATAGCGATGAGCGCGCTCATGCCCTGGGGGATGGATTTGGTCGGCATCACGCGGACATCCACCTCGTCCTTGAGCAGCTCCGCCGCCTGATCTGCCGCCAGGATGATGTTTTTATTGTTGGGCAATACAAACACATGCTTGGCATTGGTATTCTTCACAGCAGCGCCAATGTCCTCAATCGAGGGATTCATGCTCTGCCCGCCCTGGATGATCTCGTCTGCGCCCAATTCGGAAAATACCTCGCACAGGCCGTCTCCAGATACCACAGCCACCACGCCGATCTCCTTTTGCTCCTTCGCCGGCTCCGCTTTCTCTTCTTGCGCAATTGCCTTATTTACGCCGTTTACCTCAGCATCCGCCCCGTTTTCAAGCTCGCGGTGCATTTCACGCATGTTATCGATCTTGATGCTGGAAAGCGATCCATAACGCAAACCATATTGCAGCGCCTGGCCCGGCGCATTGGTATGTACATGCACCTTCAAAAGCGGGCCGCCGCCTACGACCAATACGCAGTCGCCAATCTGCCCCAGCACCTTTCTCAGCTGCTCGGCATTCTCCTCCGAAAGCGAGCCCGCCGGGTCCTTTATGAAAAATTCGGTACAGTAGCCAAACTCAATGTCGCTGTTATCCTCTTCCTGGGTAGGCGTTACCATGCCGCCCAGGTCGGTGATTTCCTCTTCCGGTACCTGCTCGCCATTCAGGCACATCTTAAAGCCCTTAAAGATCACAAGCAAGCCCATGCCGCCGGAGTCCACAACCCCCGCTTCCTTCAAAACGGGCAGCATAACCGGCGTTTGCGCAAGGGTCTTTTCCCCTTGCTCTATCATCGCGTCGATGGTCTCGATCACGTCTTTTTTCTGCTTTACAGCCTGCGTTGCCGCCTCGCCCATCATGCGCGCCACCGTCAAAATGGTGCCTTCTTTGGGCTTCATCACCGCTTTATAGGCGGATTCCACGCCCATCTCCATACACTCGGCCAAAAGCGCCGCATCCATTGTCTGCTTATCCTGCAGGGCCTTGCCAAAGCCGCGGAAGATCTGGCTTAGGATTACGCCGCTGTTGCCGCGCGCACCCTTTAGCGAACCCAGCGCCAGTGCCGAACCGACCTGGCCTACCGTCTCCTTTTTGCCGTCCCTTACCTCCCTGGCTGCCGTTTGCAGGGTCAAGGACATATTGATGCCGGTATCCCCATCTGGCACAGGGAATACATTTAAGGCATCAATGGCCTTTTTATTTTTTTCTAAGAACGCGGCCGCCACACAGATCATATCGTGCAGCTCTTGTCCGCTGATGGTTACATTCGCCAATTTAGTAAACCTCCGAACCGATTTGCAAAATTATAAACGAATGGAGCGCACGCAGACATCCACGCACTCTACATTCATGCCCGTCATCGATTCTACATTATACTTGGTAGAGTCAATCACGTTCTGCGCCACCGCTGCAATGGAAACGCCATATTTCACGATGATGTTGATTTCTATTTTGATTGTATCTTCATTGGAATTGATCCTAACCCCGCGGTCTACGGAATCCTTTTTCAAAAGATCCGTCCACCCGTCCGAAGAGGCCAAGCCCAGCACACCCATGCATTCTGTTGCAGTCAATCCGGCCAGCTTGGCGATGACGCCATCGGTTACTTCGATCCTGCCCCAGTCTTTTTTCACTACTGCTGCCATGGTATCCCTCCTCGCCCTATCATGCGAATGATACGGCTGTTTTATTCTCTTTCAAGTATTGTACCGCAAATTCAAAAACTTGTAAACCAACGCCTATTTCCTCATTACTTGCCCAAAGGCACACAAACTTTGCCTATAAACAAAGATTTTGCTTGCAAATTTTTTGGGAGAATGATAATATTATTCGTGTTGTTTAATGTAAAGGGAGGTGTTAAGCCATGGCGAGGGTTTGTGCTATCTGTAATAAGAGCAGCCATGCCGGCAATCAAGTCAGCCACTCTCATCGTAAGACCCGCCGTTCCTGGGCGCCCAACCTCCAGCGCGCGCGTGTTATGATCGATGGTTCTCCGCGCACGATCAACGTTTGCACTCGTTGCTTGCGTTCTGGCAAGGTGCAGCGTGTCTAATTGCAAACATAAAAAGCACAGCGTACGCTGTGCTTTTTCATTTCCCTCTGCAAAGGAAAAGGGCCCTGTTTTTGGCCCTTTTGATTTTCCCTGTTTTTACTTTGCCACCACACTGATACGTTGCCGGATATGTCCGCCTTTTTCCGCTTCGTCCACCATGGCAATGGCATAGTCGTCATAGCTGATAACGCTTTCTCCTTTTTGGTTTAATGTCAGCTCCTCGCCGCCCAAAATATATGCCCCGGCACGGGCGCCCTCTGCCTGAAAATCCGCTGCGGGGCTCAGGTAGGTCCATCGCACGTCGTCTCGCTTGCGCAGCTCACCTAGCGCTTTGGCCATCGCGGCGGCCAGCGGCTTGAATGCATCCGGAAAATCCGGGCCGTCCGCCACACATTGCGTGTGTTCCGCATTTACAAACAGGCTCCCTGCTCCGCCTACCACCAAAAGACGCGTATCGGTGCCGCTTAATGCATCGCAAAGCGCCTGTAAAGAGGTGCTATGCATCGGAAGCGTTTCCTCCGTCCATGCGCCAAAGGCGTCGATGACCACATCAAACTGCGTTAGATCCTCTTTGGTCAAATCGAACAAGTCCTTCTGTATAAACTTTGCCGCAGCGCTTTGGTTGCTGCCGCGCGCGATGGCCGTTACATCCAGGCCCCTTTCCACTGCTTCCTTGACAATCAATTTCCCTGCTTTTCCATTGGCACATACAACTGCGATTTTCATTCTCCATTTCCTCCTATATCGCTGTTTTTTGTTGTAACTTTATTTGTTACATCCTGAGTATATAGCAGGTTTATTGTAATGTCAATAGTTACAACAAATTTTTATAAAAAAAACGCTGCTCATCGCAGCGTATCCAACCCTTTTTTCTTTTCCTTTGCAATATAGTATCTTGTATCCTCCATCACATCAGCCAAAGAAATGCGCGCCAGCTCGTTTTCCAACGCATCCTGAATTTGTTTCA
>UREB01000074.1 GCA_900546685.1 uncultured Eubacteriales bacterium
TCTTCCGATCTCTTCCACGCCGGCCAGCGTGCCCAATTCGCCCTCTACTACCACGCCGTGATCGTGTGCGTATTCCACAACCTGCTTGGTCAGCGCAATGTTGTCTTCAAAGGATTTGGAAGAGCCGTCGATCATCACGGAGGTAAAGCCGCCGTCGATGCAGCTTTTGCATAGTTCAAAGCTGTCGCCATGGTCCAGATGCACGCACACCGGCAGATCAAACCCGGCAGACTGCTCGGCGTCTTGGATGGCCGCCTCGATCAATTTCATCAGATACACGTGCTTGGCATAAGCACGGGCACCCTTGGAAACCTGCAACACCAACGGCGCGCGGTTTTCAATGGCCGCTTCGGTGATGCCCTGAATGATCTCCATATTGTTGACGTTGAACGCACCTACGGCATAGCCGCCCTCGTATGCTTTTTTGAACATTTCTTTGGTTGTCACAAATGCCATGTGTCATACCGCCTTTCTTCAATACTATCTATGAGATTCAGCTTATTATACACTATTGGGCCGGGGAAACAAAGGGAGAATCGCGGGAAAAGCGCGCAAATGTGCGCCCGGAGATTTGGTGAAAAAATAAACAAGGAAGAGCCGCCATTTTCGTTAGACTTTCCCCGGATGGCAAGATATAATAAATAGGTAAGCATTGTGTTGGATTCATTTTTTCTCATGTATTGTTTTCATTGTCATGAAAGCGGATGCTTTGTCCGCTCTTATAAGGAATAAGGAGGAATTCTTTATGGCGTTGATGGAACTGACGTTTCGTTCTGAAGCATTGAACTCTGACCAAACCGTCACCGTTTTCCTGCCGGAGCCAAAGGACCTAAAGCTGGCTCAGCTAGGAAAGCCGTTTACGGAAAACTTGCCTGTCCTGTATTTGCTGCATGGACATACCGACAACCACACGGCGTGGCTTCGGCGAAGCAACATGGAAGCTTATCTGCACCACAGCGATCTAAACATGATCTGCGTTTGTCCGGGCATGCAGAATTTCTGGTATACCGATATGGTCAATGGCTGGGCGTATTTCACGTATATGACCGTGGAGCTGCCAAACTTTATCGAGACGGTATTCCGCGCTTCCGGAAAACGGGAGGATCGCTTTATCGCTGGCCTTTCGATGGGCGGCTATGGCGCGCTGCAGATCGCAATGAAAAACCCGGATCGCTATGCGGCGGTGGCGTCGTTCTCTGGCGGGCTGGATGTGGCGCATATGTCCGTAGGGCAAGAGGCGGACGACGTTACCCCGATGGAGATGAAGGCCGTCTTTGGCACGGAGAATCCCAAGGACCTGGAAGGCACGGAGTTTGATCTTTACCATGTGGTAGACAGCGCGGTAAAAAGCGGCAAACAGCTTCCGAAAATGTATGTTTCCTGCGGTACGGATGACAGCTTGTACGGCGTACATAAGGATTTCTGCAAATTCCTCAAAGACAAAAAGGTGGACTTTACCGAGTTTGAGCAGGAGGGCATGGCCCACGAGTGGGATTTTTGGGACAGCGAAGGCAAAAAGCTGATCGATTGGCTGCCGGTCCGCAAAGAGCTAAGGAGGGCGTAAGAGAATGGCACATATTACGTTTAACTTTCATTCGCAAGTTTTGGATTTCCATCAAACCGTGCATCTGCTTGTGCCTGATGCCAACATCTATGGCTGCCTGAACAACGGCCCGGACAAGGAAGACATTCCGGTGCTGTATTTGCTCCATGGGCTCAAAGGCGCGGCGCATACCTGGACCAGCTATACCAGCATTGAACGCTATCTGTACGAATCGGAAAAGAAGATGGTGGTCGTGATGCCGGAAATGCATAACAATTTCTACACAGACCAGGCCATCGGCTGGCCGTACTTAAAATATGTGGCGGAGGAGCTGCCCCGCATCATCGAAACCTATCTGCGCGTTTCGCCCAAGCGGGAAAATACCTATGTGGCCGGGCTTTCGATGGGCGGCTACGGCGCAATGAAAATTGCGCTGACCTATCCGGAAAAATTCGGATTTGCCGCCAGCTTTTCCGGCGCGCTGGATATCGTAGCCCTTATGCAGGATGATAAAGAGCAGATTGCCCATGAAGGGCAAAACCTGCGCGGCAAAAAGAGCGATACCGAGGTGGTCTTGGAAACCAAGGAATTCATCTTTGGGCCGCATGGCACGATGAAGGGCAGCAAAAACGACCTGCACTTCCTGCTGGAGCAGGCTGCCAAACAGAAAAAGCCGCTGCCGAGGCTGTATATCTCCTGCGGATCGGCGGATACGCTGTTTCCCTCTGCGGTGGATATGCGGGACCGCGCCAAGGCGCTGGGCTATCAGGTGAAGTTCCACGAAGAGCGCAACATGGGCCATTCCTGGGCGTTCTGGGACAAGGAAGTGGAAAAGCTTATCCGCGACATAATCGTAGAAGACTAAACTGAAAACAACAAAAGCCTGTATTTTGGAATACAGGCTTTTTTCTTTGGCAAAATAGAGATACGCTTACGTGGGTTTGGACTCTTCGCTTTCTTCTACGCCTTCGGTGCTATCCGGCATCAGGAAGATCTTGACGGTCATGAGCAACAGCCGGATATCCAGCAGGAAGGAGTAGTTTTCAATGTACATCAGGTCCAGCAGCAGCTTATCCTGCGGGGTGGTGTTGTATTTGCCCATGACCTGTGCATACCCGGTCAGCCCGGCTTTTACCTTCAACCGATAGGAAAATTTGGGCAGCGTGGCTTCGTATTCTTGGGCAATCTCGGGGCGCTCGGGCCGCGGCCCTACCAGCGACATATCGCCTTTGAAGATGTTGAACAGCTGGGGAAGCTCATCAAACCGAATGGCGCGGATGACCTTGCCAACCGGCGTAATTCGATTGTCGTTTTTGCTGGCAAACCGTGCAACGCCGTCTTTTTCAGCGTCGACGACCATGCTGCGGAACTTATACAGCGTAAACACTTTGCCGCCGATGGTCAGTCGTTCCTGCTTGAAAAGTACGGGGCCGCGATCATATAAATAGATGCACAGCGCGATGATAAGCATAAACGGACTGGTAACGACGATGCCGAAAAAGGAAACAAACAGATCAAGAGCCCGCTTTGCAAACCGCTGCTCCGGCTGCAGCCCTTGGTTGCGGCATAACAGCAGCGGCGTATCAAACAAGTGCACTTTGGATGCGTTGGCGATGATAATATGCTCGATGGTAGGCACCAGGTAAAACCGCTTGTCCACCCGGAAGCAGTAATCGATGAGCAATTCCTGCATTTGTGCGCCTACATCGCAAATGACAATGGCGTCATAGGCATCGATCTTCTGGCGGATCAGATGGATATCCTCGTTGACATCAATGCTTTCACAAATCACATATTTATCCGGGCGCTTATTCATCTTATTGATCAGATGTGCGGAGGCTTGCTGATGGGATACCAGCAGCATGCGCCGCGGCGGGTAGATGGATCGGTACAGCGAGCTGGAAAAAATTGCCCAGATCACGGCCACGGCGTATTCTACCAGCGTCATCAGCAAAAATGGGCCGGCCGGCAGCGGCTTACGCGCGATCAGCGTCATAATCAAATAGGTAAACACATTGCCGAGCGCCAGAGAGAGAAAGTTGGAATAGATGATCTCTGAACACCGAAGGCGGCCGATGCGGTACCCGCCGAGCACGCTGGTAATGGCGTACAGCACAATGGCATAAATGAAAAAAAACAGCCAGTTGCCATACCGATAATAAAACGGCGCACCGATCTGCAGAAGATAAAAATTATACCAGGTGAACGCAAAAATGCCGACCATAGCCAGCAGATTCACTGCGCTGATGGCGGATAAAATCGCCTTTTTATAATCTAAAAAACGGGTTTTCATCCGGCCGCTCCTAACTTATACATTCGTTTTACAAAGTATCCTTATTATACCCTCTTTTTCGGTATCTAGCAACAAAGGGCCCTTTTACAGAGAAAAAAGACGAACTTATGACGGCAGGCGGGCTGTAATTTGCCCCATTCTTATGCGAGAATGGTTTGACAAACCATTGGCAAAACAGCTAATCTAGTAATGGAAACAAAAACAACCCTTGGGCAACAAAACGTGTGCAGGTTTGGTGGCGTCTATGTGCCCAGGAGAGGATAAAAAGATGGCATTTGTGGAATTAAAGAATGTTCAGAAAGTGTATAAGACAGGCGAAGTGGAAACCAGGGCCCTTGTAGGGGTGGATTTTGAAGTGGAAAAGGGCGAGCTATGCGTGGTTGTCGGCCCTTCCGGCGCCGGGAAAAGCACGGTGCTCAACCTTTTGGGCGGCATGGATTCGCCCACATCCGGCGATATTGTGGTGGATGGAAAGCACATCGAGCATCTAAACGATAAGCAGCTGACCCTCTACCGCAGAAACGACATCGGGTTTATCTTTCAATTCTATAACCTGGTACAAAACCTGACGGCCCTGGAAAACGTAGAGCTGGCAACAGAGATCTGCAAGGACCATTTCGATCCGGCCAAGACCTTGGAGCAGGTGGGCCTGCAAGACAGGATGAATCATTTTCCTGCCCAGATGTCCGGTGGGGAGCAGCAGCGCGTTGCCATTGCGCGGGCGCTGGCCAAAAACCCCAAGCTGCTGCTTTGCGACGAGCCCACCGGCGCGCTGGATTCCAGCACCGGCCGGCAGATTTTGGCGCTTTTGCAGAGAACCTGCCGCGAAACGGGGATGACGGTGATCATCATCACGCACAACAGCAGCATCATCCCTATGGGCGACCGCGTGATCCGCATCAAAAACGGGCAGGTGACCGAGCAGCGCAAAAATGAACAGCCGCTGAGCGTGGATCAGATCGAGTGGTGAAGCGATGAGAGCGATTCAAAAGGATACATTCCGCGAGATCAGGCGGACGCTGGGCCGGTTTTTTTCCATCTTTTTAATCTGTGGCATCGGGGCCGCGTTTTTCTCCGGCATCCGTGCGGCCAGCCCGGATATGCGCTTGGCGGCGGATACCTACTACGACGAACAAAATTTGATGGATGTGCGCCTGCTTTCTACCGTAGGATTTGAGCAGGAGGATCTGGATCTCATCGCCCAGGTGGAGGGCGTAGAGGGGATCAGGGCTGGATACACGGTGGATGTGTTGGCTTCGGTAAACGAGAAAAACCTGGTGGCCAAAGTCTATTCCATGACGCCGGACCCAGAGCAGGGTACGGAAAACGACATCAACCGCCCATTGCTGCTGGAGGGGCGCTTGCCGCAGGCGGAAAACGAATGCCTGGCGGATGCGCGCCTTGTTTCCAGCGGCGTTTCCATCGGCGATACCATCCGCGTTTCCAGCGGCACGGAAAATGAGATTTCCGATACGCTCAAAGACGATGTGTTTACGGTGGTGGGCATTGCCAATTCGCCCCTTTACAACGGCACGTCGCGGGACAGCGCCACCATCGGCAACGGTACGGTTTCCGGTTTTCTGATGGTACCCGAAACGGCCTTTTGCTTGGATCGCTATACCGAAGTGACGCTGACCGTGGCGGGCGCCAAGGCGATGATGAGCTATGACGATGTGTACGATACGACGGTGGAGCCCGTTACCGCGGCGCTGGAAACGCTGGGTGAACAGCGCACCAAGGATTGGGAGACCGATGTGATCCAAAAGGCCAAAGAAGAATTGGCCGACGCGGAGCAGGCGTACCAAGACGGCAAGGATACCGCAGAGAGGGAATTTGCCAATGCACAGAAAACCATCGACGACGGCAAAAAAGAACTATCGGCCAATCGAAAAACGCTGGAGGATACCCAGAAAACCCTTTCGGACAGCCGCAAGGAATGGCAGGAGGGCGTAGCAGCGTTTGTGGCCCAGCTGGATCCCAGCTATACCGAATTGTCCCAGGCGGAGGGATGGATCTCCGAAAAGCAAGCGCAGTATGAACAGGCCAAGGAGCAATATGAACAGTCCAAACCCTTTTTAACGCCGGAGCAGGACGCCGAGGCCAGGGCAAAGCTGGCAGCGCTTCAGGGCGCCATCGACCAGGCAAGCCAGGGAATGGCGGCGCTTCAAAGCGCGGAAAGGCAGATCGAGGACGGGGAAAGGCAGCTTTCCGAGGGCCAAGCGCAGCTTTCTGCCGGCGAAAAGCAGCTGGAGGATGCGCAGCGCACCCTGGACAGGGAAAAGGCCAATACAAACCAGGAGCTGGAGGACGCCTGGCAGGAAATTTTGGATGCGCGCCAGGAGATCGACGACCTGCCGGACTGCGAATGGTATGTGCTGGATCGCAATACCAACATCGGCTTTGTGGAATACGGCTTTGCTGCCGAGCGAATGCAGGCCATTGCCAATGTATTCCCAGCGTTTTTCTTCCTGGTCGCGGCGCTGGTGTGTTTGACGACAATGACGCGCATGGTGGATGAGCAGCGCAACAACATGGGCGTATGCAAGGCCCTGGGCTATGGAAAAGGAACCATTGCGGCCAAGTATTTGTTCTATGCGCTGTCCGCCAGCCTGCTGGGCAGCTTATTGGGCGTGATCATTGGCATGCAGTTTTTCCCGAAGGTCATCTTTGACGCATACAATTCCATCTACAATGTGCCCACGCTGTATACGCCGATGTATGCCGATCTGGCAAGCATGAGCATCGCCATGGCGGTAGGCACCACGTTCCTGGCTACGCTGTGGGCGTCGCTGAGCAGCCTATCGCATAAGCCCAGCGATCTGATGCGCCCCAAAGCGCCCAAGATCGGCAAGCGCATTTTGCTAGAGCGCGTGCATTTCCTCTGGAAACGCATGAGCTTTTCCGGCAAGGTAACGGCGCGCAACCTGTTTCGCTACAAAAAACGGCTGTGCATGACGGTGCTGGGCATTGCAGGCTGCACGGCGCTGCTGCTCATAGGCTTTGGCATCAGAGACAGCATTTCCACCATCGCCACGCTTCAATTTGATGATCTGTACCAGTATCAGGACATCGTTACGATGAAAGACAATCTGCCCCAGGCGGAGATAGACAGCTGCCGGGCAGGCGTGCAGGCGCAGCCGGGCGTACAGGATACGGCCGTGATGTATGTCAAAAGCACGCAGACGCGCGGCCAAAACGGCGACGGCACAGAGGTAGATGCCTATATTACCGTGCCGCAGCAAAGCGAAGCGATGAGCCAATGGATCAGGCTGCGCGATGTAGAGACAAAAGATCCGCTTTCCCTCAAGGCGGGCGGCGCTGTCATCACGGATAAAATGGCGGAAACGCTGGGCCTGGCGCCGGGCGATATGCTGGAGATAAAAACCGACGACGGCTGGCGGCAGATCCCCGTTGCCGCGGTGGCGGAGCATTACCTAAACCATTATGTCTATCTTTGCCAAGACGATTATGAGCAGGCCTTTGGCGAACCACCCGCCTATAACCAGCTGTATGTGAAAACGGACAGCACGGACAACGCGTATGAGGAATCGCTGCGCGCCGGCATTTTAGAGCTGGAAAATATCACCCAGGTGGCCAGCAACACCGCCACCATCCAGGCGTTTCAGGATACGGTGGATAATATGATGACGGTGGTCATCGTGCTGATCCTCTCCGCAGGGCTATTGGCGTTTGTGGTATTGTATAACCTGACCAATATCAACATCGGCGAGCGGGTACGCGAAATCGCAACGCTCAAGGTGCTGGGCTTTACGCGGCGCGAGGTGGACCTCTACGTATTTAGGGAAAACCTTTGGCTGAGCCTTTTGGGCATTCTGGTGGGATTTGTATTCGGCAAATACCTGCACCTATACATCATGAACAGCGTAGAGGTGGAGATGATCCGCTTTGGCCGCCAAATTTTGCCGGTAAGCTATCTTTTGGCCGCTGTGCTGACCCTGGCATTTACCCTCATTGTCAGCGTGGTGATGAGCCGAAAGCTCCGCAAAGTCGATATGGTGGAATCGCTGAAAAGCGTGGAGTAAACAAGAAAAAACCCGGCGGCGCCGGGTTTTTTTCATGCCGTTTCCATCGGCCCCACATAGGCAAAGCGTGGCTGGGCTTTGCCGTCGCGC
>UREB01000075.1 GCA_900546685.1 uncultured Eubacteriales bacterium
CCGCCATCAAAACGGTATCTCCATCGCGGGCGCCTTTTTCCCGCAGGGCTGCAATAATGCCCTGCTTTTCCAATTGTTCTCCAAAATACCGGATGGAATCGCGGTCGTTAGGATACATACGACGGATGATCTCCTCCGCCAAATCTCCCTGCACCTCATAATAATCCTCCGAAAGCTTTTCCACCGTGAAGGTTTTTTGCTTCCAAAGCATGCTTTCATCAAAGGTTTCGGGTTCCAGTACAATAGGCGGCAAGGCATCCACCAGATCCGCCACGCAGCGCAGCATTTCCTTTAATCCCTTGTGCGCGGCGGCAGACACTGCAAATACCTTAATGCCCTTAGGCTCCAGCGCCGTCTTAAGCCGCTGGATATTCTCTTCTGCCATCGGCAAGTCCGCCTTGTTGGCCGCTACGACCATGGGGCGCTTGGCCAGCTCTTCATTGTATTCGGATAATTCCTGCATAATGGTATGGTAATCTTCCAGCACGTCGCGTCCTTCCAACGCCGAGGCATCAATGACATGAATCAGCACCCTTGTACGCTCGATATGTCGCAAAAATTCATGTCCCAAGCCCTGGCCGCTGCTGGCTCCCTCGATCAGGCCCGGTATATCCGCCATGGTGTAGGAGCGGCCATCCACTTGCAGAACGCCTAAGTTTGGAGAAAGTGTCGTAAAATGATAATCTGCAATTTTAGGATTGGCGCGGGTAACGGCCGCCAGCATCGTGCTTTTCCCGACGTTCGGAAAGCCTACCAGCCCTATGTCTGCCACTGACTTCAATTCCAGCCGCACCCAACGACCCTGTGTACGCTCTCCCGGCTGAGCAAACCTTGGCGCTTTTCGCGTTGCCGTAGCAAACCTGGCATTGCCGCGGCCACCGCGGCCGCCTCTGAGCACCCGCTTTGGCTGGTCAGCCTCAGATAGATTTGCCATGACCAGCTCCGTATCCTCATCGTATACCACAGTGCCCAGCGGCACCTTGATGGTCAAAGCTTCTGCATTTTTCCCGGTGCAGTTGTTGCCCTTTCCCGGCGTACCGTTTTGCGCTTTGAAATGCCGCTTATAGGTAAAATCCAGCAGCGTTCTCATACCCGGATCCGCTACAAAAAACACATCGCCGCCGCGACCGCCATCGCCGCCGTCCGGGCCGCCGTCCGGCACATATTTTTCCCGGTGAAACGCTACGCATCCATCGCCGCCATCGCCGGCCTTTATGAAAATTCTTGCTTTATCGATAAACACAATACATCCTCTCTTTCCTGATGATTATATCAGCAGCCGATGTTCTTTTGCAATCATCCATTGCTTATTGTCTCCTCAATCAAAGAAAAACCCGCCGATTCGGCGGGTTTTTGGCAAGAATCTTATGCTATGAATCACACGATGCCCTGTGCCAGCATCGCATCCGCAACTTTGATAAAGCCGGCAATGTTGGCGCCAACCACAAGATTGTCCTCAAAACCAAATTCTTTGGCTGCGTTGGAAGCATTCTGATAGATGTTTTTCATGATGTTCTTCAGTTCCTCATCCACGCGTTCAAACGTCCATGCCAAACGAGAAGCGTTTTGTGCCATTTCCAAACCAGATACCGCTACGCCGCCTGCGTTGGACGCTTTGCCCGGCGCAAACAGGATCTTGTTTTCAATGAATACATTGGTCGCTTCCAATGTGCTGGGCATGTTGGCCCCTTCTGCCACGGCAAAGCAGCCGTTTTTCACCAAGGTCTTTGCGGCTTCCTCATCCAGCTCATTCTGCGTAGCGCACGGTAGCGCAATGTCGCAAGGAATGTTCCAGATATTCTTACAGCCTTCATGGAACTGCGCCGTTTTCACGCGATCCGCGTAAACATGAATGCGCTGACGTTCTTTTTCCTTAAGCTGACGCATCAGCTCAACATCGATACCGTTTGCATCGTATACATAACCGGTGGAATCACTCATCGCCAACACCGTAGCGCCAAGGCTGACGGCCTTCTGCGCAGCATACAACGCCACATTGCCACTGCCGGAAACCAATACTTTAGCGCCATCAAAGCTCTTGCCCTTGGCGCGGATCATATTATCCGCAAAATATACCAGGCCATAGCCCGTAGCTTCGGTACGAGCCAGGCTACCGCCATAAGGAATGCCTTTGCCCGTTAGCACGGAGGTAAACTCATTGGTAATGCGTTTGTACTGCCCGTACATATACCCGATCTCACGTCCGCCTACGCCAATATCGCCCGCCGGCACGTCGGTATCTGCGCCGATATGGCGGTATAGTTCTGTCATAAAGGATTGGCAGAAACGCATGATCTCGGCATCGGATTTTCCTTTGGGATCAAAATCGCTGCCGCCCTTGCCGCCGCCCATGGCCAAGCCAGTCAGGCTGTTTTTAAAGATTTGTTCAAAGCCCAAAAACTTGATGACGGAAAGGTTTACGCTGGGATGGAACCTCAGGCCGCCTTTGTAGGGCCCAATGGCGCTGTTGTATTCTACCCTAAAGCCACGGTTTACCTGCGGCTTGCCTTCATCATCCATCCAGGGCACGCGGAACATAATTTGCCGTTCCGGCTCCACCAAACGCTCCAAGATCTTTGCCTCTACCAGGTCCTTACGTTTTTCAAAGACAGGCTCCAACGAAGTAAACACTTCTTTGACCGCCTGCAAAAACTCCGGTTCGTTGCCATTTCTCTGTTTTACGACTTCGTATACGTCTTGTACGTAGGACATTGTTCTACCCCTTCCGAGTTCAGTTTTTTGTGTCAGTTAAAAAACTTTCTTTTTTTTTATACTACAATCATGATAAAAGCGCAAGATTATATGCCCTTATATTTTGTTTATTTTTGTTTTGTATCCGCTTTTTTTATCTGTTTATGTGCAAATTCGCAAAATATTTCGCACGGACAACCTTGGCATTTAGGGTTTCTGGCACTGCATACCCGGCGTCCATGCCAGATCAGCCAATGATGCGCAATACTCCACTGCTCCTGCGGGATATGCTCCATCAGCTGCTCCTCGGTTTTTTTTGCGTCCTTTGCGTGTACCAGCCCCAGTCGGTTTGCCACGCGAAATACATGCGTATCCACGGCAATGGCATCCTGGCCGAAGGCATTGGAGACTACCACGTTTGCCGTTTTTCTACCAACACCGGGCAAAGTCTGCAGCTCGTCCCGATCCTCCGGTACTTTCCCATCGTATTTGTCCGCCAAGATGCGGCAGGTTGCAATGATATTTTTGGATTTTGTTGCATAAAATCCGCAGCTTTTGATATAGGGCGCCAGTTCTTCAGGCGTGAGCTTAGCCATGGATTTTGCATCCGGATAATCATGAAACAGCGCAGGCGTAACCTTGTTCACCTGCTTGTCCGTACATTGTGCGGAAAGAATGGTGGCGATCAGCAATTCAAACGGATTGGTAAAATCCAAGCCCGGCTTTGCGTCTGGATACGCCACCTTCAACGCTTGCAGTATGTTTGTATATCGCTCCTGCTCTTTGGCAGACACTCTTTTTTTCGCCATTTTTTCAGCCTCCTGTTTTTCATTATACAGGGGCTTTTCGCCATTTTTCAACGATTTCGCTAACTATTTTTCAAGGACCTGACCAAGGTTTCCATTTGGGCTCGCTGTTCCGGCGATAACATTGGGCCAACGCTTTGCATAAAGCTTTCCAGCCCGGCCGGATCAAACTGCCCTGCCTGCTTTTGCGCCCTGACCCGCTCAAACAGTTCTTTTTGCAAATCGTCCTTATCACGGCCCTGATTTTGTTCTACGGCACGTCGGATGAAATCCTCCTGCCTAGGATCGATCTCCGGCTTTTTGGCAAAGGGTTTTGTGCCCCCCATGCCGCTTTTTCTGCTTCTTAAATCTTTGGCCATAGATGGTTCCTCCTTTTCTTACTGCTATGCTATGCAGACATACGCACTATGTTTCCCCCGGCACACTTTTCCTTTCTTCTGCATATCGTATGACAAGGAGGTGTTTGTATGTCTACATTGCGTGCCCGGCATCTTCCTCAGCAGATTCCGGAAGCGTCCCCGCAGCCGAAATCCCCAGAGCCGCAAGACGAGCCGGATCGCCAGCAGGAAAGAATCGCTTCTGACAATATCCAAAGTCAGCCGCAGGATCCGATGTCCTCCATGCTGCCACAGCTTTTGCAGGCCATGCCCAATGGGGAGGCAATGTCTAAAACACTGCAGCAGGTAAGCCAAATGCAGTCGCTGATTTCTCAAATGCAGACGGGCAACGGTGGCGGAATGGCCGGCCTATTGTCGATGCTGATGAGCCAGGCAGGCGGCGCTATGGGAGAAGGGGGCCCACAAATGATGCAAATGCTCCCCTTGATGATGCAGCTTATGCAACAGCAGCCGACGGGCTCGGCGGAGGAAACGGAAACGTCACCCCCTTCCTCGCTGAATCAGCTGACCTCTCTATTATCATTGCTACAGGCAAAATAACAGCTTATGTAAAAAGCGGAGCTAAAGCTCCGCTTTTATGATTGTGTCAGTACTTCTATGGCCTTTTGCAGCTGTGTATCGGTTTCATCTGTTAGCAGACTGGGATCATTTTGTATCTCTTCCGGCAAGGAGACTTCTATATCCGGCATCACCCCTACTTCGTGGATGGCATTGCCGTCGGGAGAATAATATGATGCAGTGGTCAGCTTTAGATATCCGCCCCAGCTCAAATTGAAGTGCGATTGTATGATACCCTTTCCATATGTTTTCTCTCCTATAATGGCAGCGCGCTGGTTCTCCTTGAGCGCCACCGTCAATATTTCCGAAGCGGATGCGGAGTTTTGATTGACAAGCACAGCCATTGGAAAGTCCATCGACTTGCTGTCGCTTGTATATTGTTTTTCGTTGCCATTTTTATCGCGTACGGAAATAATGGTTGCTTGAGGCAGCAGTTCATCGGCTATTTCCACTGCATAATCCACAAATCCACCGGGATTGTCCCGAAGATCCAGGATCATGGCCTGCATGCCCTGTTCCTGAAGCTGCGCTACCGCCTGCTGATATTCCTCCAGAGCGGACCCGCTAAATTCGTCGATCTTGATATAACCGATGTTGTTGGCCAGCATACGGCTGGTGACATAGGTAATATGAACCTCCTCACGCTGTACCGTAAAGCTCATCTCCTGGCCGTTTCTCTCGATGGTGATTTCAACAGAGGTGCCCGCTTCTCCACGAATTTTCCCCGTTACCTCTTGAAGGTCTTTTGTGGACGTTGTATTGATCTTTTGTCCATCCACCGCCACAAATATATCACCCTTTTGCAGCCCCGCTTTCTGCGCCGGAGAATTATTATACACCTGCGCGATGACCGCCTGCCAATCGCTGTTAAAGGTGGTCAGCACCCCAATGCCAACATAAGCGCCTTCCAGGCTTTCATTATAGCTCTGTTTTTCTTCTACATTCATATAGGCGCTATACGGATCCCCCAGCGCAAGCACGGCGCCGTGCAAAACGCCCTCTTCGATCTGCTCTTGAGAAACATCCTGATAATAATTGTTTTGGATCAGGCTTGTGATCTCCGCCAGCTTTTTATCCTGTCCGCTGCCGCTGCGCCCAATCCAAAATCCTGCGCCACAAGCCAGCAGCGCAGACAGGCACCAGGCCACTACCAGCAGCGCGCCATGGTTTTTTCTTGATTCCATATTGTGTGCACCTTCTTTTCCTCAATGCATGTATCATATCATGTTTCCCGATTTGCATACAAGCGTAACAAAAAAAGGCGGGGCTCTGCCCGCCTTTTGTCAAAATCAGTTTCCTTCCCGGTAAGCTGCCAACACCATCGCTTGGTGGATGGGGCACTGCTTATTGCCGCAATGGGTCTTGCTCTTGTAGAAATGGATACAATGATGTCCGTTAAAGCCGTTGCTCGTGATGCTCTGGCCGCCATGCGGCATGCCATTGATGGAAGCGGCAAACACCCGGTTTCCATACACGACCCATACAGCTCTGCGATCCCAGCTCCAAGAGCCGCCATACACGGATTTCATCGTATCGGTATCCGCCTGCGTCAGCGGCTCGGAGTCAATGTGGTTGTGGCCATACAGCCTGCGCTCTTTCCAGGACTTCCCTGTCTTCACGTCGATCACGGTATATTCTGCGCCGCGCGGAATGATCTTGTTGACTTCGCTCCACTCCGTCATCTCCACCCGGCCCTTGACCTGGCTCTTTTCGGAAATGGTCAGGATGATATCGTTATCCCCATACAGGGAAGCCAGCGTTTGGCCGCCCGCTACGCCGTCCGCACTGGTATCCGCCGCCTTTTGGAAGGTCTTCACTGCCTCTACCGTTGCATCATCATAGGTACCAGAAGCCGTTCCGATCAAGAATCCACGCTTGATAAGCTCCTCCTGCGCCTTTACGACAGCCTGGCCGCTCATTCCTTTTTTCAAGATCCGCACATCGGTTTCTCCAGAAAATGCATTGGTCACAGAAATTTCGTCCTTGGCTACATAGCCGGATTTCCCAGCATAAGTTACAGCATACCAGCCCGGCTCAAAATCCGTCACCTGTACCCCGTTGCCACAGCTTAAAACCGAAACCTCGGCAGATGAGGCATCCGGAGATTCACGCATCACCGTGCCATCGTGCAGGATGGTTCCGTTTCTTCCGTCATCTCCGATAACAAACAGGCAGCTTTGATGTACAAACCCGTCCATGATACCAAATTTGGTACGGTACCATTCTCCCTCCAGCGCCACAACCTCTACCGTGGTGCCTTCCGCCAGCTGCGTAAGCTCCTCCGCCTCTTTGCTTGGCTCTGCGCGCAGCCTTGCATCCTCAACGAAAACACGTGCTTTGCCCGTTTCCGTCGAGGCCAGATCCTCTTTATCCTTCAACAATCCAATATCGATATCCGTGTCGCCGTTGTCTACGACGCCCTCTTCTTCACCAGAGCCACCTACGAAAAACAAGGGATTGCCGGAATCCAGCGCATTGATGGCTTCCTCTTCCGAGGCGTGCGCTTGGCGCTCCTTTTCCGACGCGTCGGTCGCCTGTGTGCCTTGCGTATCCTCCGCTGCGCCCGTGGTTACCAAACAGGCCATTGTAGCGGCACAAAGCAGCCATGCAACCAACCTTTGTTTTTTCATTCGATCTCCTTCCTTCCTATGTTGCCGCCCAAACATAAGCTTTGGGGGTAACATCACAATTTTCTTGCGCCTAAAGTTTGCCATTGTTCTTGGCATATTATACGGGGCAAGGGATATCTGGTCAAATGAGATAACAGGAGGATTTTAGAGCATACAACCGATAATTTCAATATTTGACGGTTTTTCCTATTATTACAGAATTGTTACATTTCTTTCATATTTCCAATAATTTTTGCTTAATCGACAAAAAATCCTCAAACGAATCCGGCTTCTTCTTTGCATCTCGCAGCAGGGCTGCCGGGTGGAACGTAGCCATGACCTGTCGACCCTGCTTTTCAAACCACTGGCCCCGCACTTTGGTAATCCTCATATCCTTGGAAAACCAATGGTTCAGCGCCGTTGCCCCCAACAAAACGATGATTTTGGGATCTACGATTTCGATTTGGCGTTCCAAATAGCCCATGCAAGCGGCAACTTCATCCGGTTTGGGCACACGATTGGCCGGTGGTCTGCATTTTACGATGTTGGCGATGTATACATCTTCGCGCCGTAAGCCGATGGTATCCAGCATCTGATCCAGCAGCTGCCCTGCAGCCCCTACAAAAGGAATCCCTCTCTTATCTTCTTCTGCGCCCGGACCTTCCCCAATGAACATGATTTTTGCCTGTAAATTCCCATCTCCTGGCACCACGTTTGTACGCGCCTGGCACAATGGGCATGCCTGGCAAGTCTCTATCTCTTGCAGCAACGCTTGGTAATTTTCCAATTTCCTTCTCCTTTATCGTATGGTACGTTCGGCCACCTTGATAACATGCTCTAGCAACAGCCAGCTTGTTACAGCGCCCAGCCCGCCGGGCACGGGGGTTACCAGCGC
>UREB01000076.1 GCA_900546685.1 uncultured Eubacteriales bacterium
TGTTGACGATGGCACCGCCGCCCTTTTCATCAAACATCCCCACGATGTCCTTGGCCGAAGCGCCCTGCGCGCCGTAGCCGGGCAGCAGGAAAAACGTATGCGGCATGCGCTTTCGCAGCAGCGCGCCCTGGGTGGGGTGCGTGGCCCCTACCACCGCGCCGCAGTTGGAATAGCCACGGCTGCCGATGTTGGCCTGCCCCCAGGCCTCCACCAGATCCCCTACGGCCTCAAACACGGTACGCCCGTCCGCAAGGCGCAGATCCTGCACATCCACCGAGGAGGGGTTGCTGGTCTTTACCAGCGCAAACACTGCCTTTTCGCTGTTGGCCTGCAAAAACGGCAGCACGCCATCCTCCCCCAAATAGGGATTGATGGTTAAAATATCCGTTTCCATCGGCGCATTGTCCGCCAAATACGCAGCGGCGTACGCCCCTGCCGTGGAGGCGATGTCGTTGCGCTTGCAGTCCGCAATGGTGATAAGCCCAGCCTGCTTTGCCATTTGCAAGGTCTTAACAAAGGCCTGCATCCCGGGCACGCCCAGCGTCTCGTAGTAGGCCACCTGCACCTTGACGGCCGGCACGATGCCCCGCAGCGCTTCGATGAGCGCGGCATTGTAGGCCACAATGGCGTCTGCTGCGCCGGCCTGCGTATGCATATCGTATCGCTGTGCAATCTCCTCCGGCACATGCGTTTTTTGCGTATCCAGCCCCACGCAGGTGGGGTTTTTCTTTTGCCCAATGGCCTGGGCCAACGTATCAAATATCATGGTTTACTCCTTTACTATCGCGCCGTTTTGATAAACATGGCGGCCGTCCACAAACGTATCCGTAACGCGGCCCTGCACATCCCAACCATCGAACGGGGTATTGTGTCCTTTGGAATAGAAGGTATTTTTATCGATCTTGCCCTGCCAATTCAAATCTACCATGGTAATATCGGCGGGCTTTCCTTCCGCCAGCACGCCGCCCTCTATGCCCAAAATCTCATGCGGACGCACGCTCATCTTTTCTACCAGCCGCGCTATCGGCATGCCGTGCTTTGCCACAAGTTCAGTATAGCTCAACGCAAAGGAGGTTTCCAGGCCCACGATGCCGTTGGCCGCGCTGTTATATTCTACCTCCTTGTCGTCGGCATGGTGCGGCGCATGGTCGGTGATGATGACATCCAGCGTGCCGTCCATCACGCCCTGTATAACGGCCTGCCGGTCCGCCTCTTCCCGCAGCGGCGGGTTTACCTTTGTGGCCGTATCCATGCTCTCTACCAGCGCATCGGTGGCCACCAGGTAGTGCGGCGCCGTCTCTGCCGTGACCTTTACGCCGCGTGCCTTGGCCTCGCGGATGAGCTGGCAGCCTGTTTTGGTGGATACATGCGCGATGTGCACCTTGGTATCCAGCATTTCCGCCAGGATAATTTCACGGGCGATCATGACATCCTCGCATGCGCTGGGGATGCCGGGCAGGCCCAGCATGGTGCTGGTCTTGCCCAGGTTCATCACACCGTGCTCGGCCAAGGCCAGATCCTCGCAATGGGAAATGAGCAGCGCGCCGAACTGCTTGGCGTATTGCAGGGCCAGCTTCATGATGCGGCTGTTTTCCACCGGCCGCCCGTCGTCGGAAAACGCAATGGCCCCGGCCTCCTGCAAAAGGCCCATTTCGGTCAGTTCCTTGCCCTGCATGCCCTTTGTGATACAGGCGATGGGGTAGACCTTGGCCAGGTTTGCTTCCCTCGCCTTTTCCAGGATATAGCGCACCAGCGCCTGATTGTCTACCACCGGACTGGTATTCGGCATACAGGCAACGCTGGTAAAGCCGCCCGCCACCGCCGCCATCGCGCCGGTACGGATGGTCTCCTTATATTCCTGGCCCGGTTCGCGGAAATGCACATGCATATCGCAAAAGCCAGGACACACCGTTTTGCCCGCAGCCTCCACCACCACGGCATCATCCGCCGCCAAGCGCTCCGCCATTTGTACAATGACGCCGTTTTCTATCAAAATATCCAAGCGCCCCTGTGCGCCCTTAGGATTTACTACGGTTCCGTTTTGAATCAGCGTTTTCATTTTTCTTCTCCTTCCCGTGTCAGCAGATACAGCAGCGCCATACGCACCGCCACGCCGTTTGTGACCTGCTCTCTGATGTACGACTGCGGGCCGTCCGCCACCTCGCTGGTCATTTCCACCCCGCGGTTCAGCGGGCCGGGGTGCAGTACGATGGCATTGGGCTTTGCCAATTTCATGCGTTCACGGTCGATACCAAAATAACGGCTGTATTCCCGGTAGCTGGGCACCAGCCCTGCTTCCTGGCGTTCGCGCTGCATCCGAAGGCCCATCACCACGTCCGCATCGCGGATGGCAGACTCAACATTCGAACAAATAT
Source organism: uncultured Eubacteriales bacterium (assembly GCA_900546685.1). Taxonomy (GTDB): domain Bacteria; phylum Bacillota; class Clostridia; order Christensenellales; family QAND01; genus UMGS1975. The sequence goes on from UREB01000076.1 coordinate 2,376, forward strand.
CCACGCCCAGCACCTGCATATCCTTGGGAATCAGCGTTTCCGGCGCCGCCATTTTTACTTCGGCGCCCATGGTAGTCAGCCCCCAAAAATTGCTGCGCGCCACGCGGCTATGCTGCACATCGCCGATGATGGCTACCTTCAGCCCTTCCAGACGCCCAAAGGCCTGCTGCATGGTCAGCATATCCAACAGCGCCTGGGTGGGGTGCTCGTTCATCCCGTCGCCCGCGTTGATCACGCTGGCCCTTGTATGCGCCGCCAATAGCTTGGCTGCGCCGCTCATCGGATGGCGGATGATGATCACGTCCGTGCCCATCTGATCCAGCGTGCAGCCGGTATCGATGAGCGTTTCCCCTTTTTGTACCGAGCTGGCGCTGGCGGAAATATTCGCCGCCGACGCAGACATGTACTTGCTGGCCAGCTCAAAGCTCATGCGGGTGCGGGTGCTGTTTTCATAAAACAGCGTCACCACGCTTTTGCCCGCCAGATACGGCAGCTTTTTCTCTCCGCGCATCAGCTTTTCCTTCATCTCCGCCGCCGTGGAAAGAATTTTTTCTATCGTTTCCTTCGGCACATTGCGCAGGCCCAGAATATCCTGTTTCATCTCGCCCCATCCTCTTTCTTCTGTATTTTTTCACCGTCTGTCTGCATAAAAAAACAACCGGGGAAAAAGCTCCGGTTGTAAAAGGAAACACCAAGCCACACAGGCGTTTTGAACAGCGTCTGCGGATGAAAAGCATACAGGCCGGTTTGGGTATGCATCATCGTCTGCATGAATGTCTTCCTTTCTGTGGCTCAAAAAAACGCCCTGCCGAAAGGGTGGCAAGGCGCAACAAAACAACCCCATTGCACTGCTTTGGTTTTGCTTGTCTCCTTGCCGGCCTCACGGGACCGATTTAAAGGGCATTGTTCACAATTTTTGACATTATATCACACAGATAGGGCGCTGTCTACCGTTTCTTTGCATTTTTCACGAAACATACGAGCGGTCGACATTGACGACTGCATAATACACATGGTCCTCCATCTGGCGTACTTGGGTGCTGATGGCCTGTACCAGCTCCTTTTCGGTCATCTTAAAGCGAAACGGCATCACAACGTCAAAGATCAAGTTGGTATGCGTAGGCCCCTGCACCATGCGGAAATCATGGATGGACAGCGCCGGGTCTATATCCTTAACCAGCGACACGACGGCGTCATGCATGCGGTTTGTCACCGCGTCGTTGGTGACGATGGGGTCCATATGGATCACGGCCTCGCAGTTAAATTTTTCGTGCAGCTCATGCTCTGCCATGTCGATGAGATCATGCATTTCCAATATATCGCTGTCGCTGGGCACCTCTGCATGCAGCGAGACCATACACCGGCCCGGGCCGTAATCGTGTACGATCAGATCATGGATGCCAACGATCTGCTCATGGGCCAGCACGGTTTGCTGTATTTCGTCGACAAAATCCTGATCCGGCGCCTTGCCCAAAAGCGGCTTTAGCGTATCGTTGGCCGTGCTAAAGCCGGTATACATGATGAACAGCGCCACCAATACGCCCAAATACCCATCCAGCAGCACGCCTGTTGTCGCAGTAATGACCGTACCCAGCAGCACGGCCGTCGTAGCCGCTACGTCGCTGAGGCTGTCCATCGCTGTGGCCTGCATGGCTGTGGAGCCGATCATCCTGCCCAGCTTACGGTTAAACAGGCACATCCAGCCCTTCACCGCAATGGAGAGCAGCAAAATGCCGATAGAAAGCCAGCTGAAGGATACCGCCTCCGGCGCAAAAATCTTCTCTGCCGAGCCCTTGAGCAGCTCAAACCCCATCATAATGATGATCAGCGAAACGATAAGCCCGGCAATATATTCGATTCTGCCGTGGCCAAAGGGATGCTCCGGGTCGGCCGGCGCGCCCGCCATCTTGAACCCTACCAGCGTGACGATGGAGGAGCCGGCATCGGATAGGTTGTTGAACGCATCTGCCGTAATGGCGATGGAACCCGTCAGCGAGCCTGCGGTAAACTTGGCCGCAAACAATAACAGGTTTAGAAAAATGCCGGTAATACCGCCCAGCTGGCCTACCTGCTGGCGCCCCTTTGGGCTTTTTAGATCCTGTTTTACAAAATGCCTGACCAAAAAATCCGTCATCGCTTCTCCTCCTTCCGCTGCATTGATTCCGAACTTTTTTATTATACGAATTTTATCAACCAAATGCAACGAAGCGCATGAAAAAAGAGCCTTTCGGCTCTCTTTTCAGCTTATTGCTCTTTGAAAAAGGATTTCCCATTTTTGCAGATGGGGCACTGATAATCCTCCGGCATGCTGTCCAGGCTGCCCTCATAGACATACCCGCATACCGTGCATACACAGGTTTTCTTCTCCGTTGCAGCCGGCGTCTCCTTGCGGTAGGTCGGCGCATTTTTGGGTGCTTTGCCCTTGCGTACCGCATGGTAGTAGGCATACGTCATCGGCGTTTTCGCGTCTCCCTTTTGGGCGTCCACAACGCGCGCCAAAATGACCGCATGCGTTTCCGCATCCACCATCTGTAACACCTCACAGGTCAAATACCCAACGGCGCCCTGCTCCACAATGGGCAGGCCCTCCTTGGTATGCCCCGCTGCAAAGAGTTTGAACTTTTCCTTTGTGCGCCCCGAGGAAAAGCCCAGCTCTGCGATGACGTTGTTGTCCACCTCTTCGCCCAGGATGGAAACGGCAAACTGCCCGCTCTCCCGAATGACCTCATAGGTATAGTTATCCTTATTCATGCTCACCGCGATGATGGGGTTTTCCGCCGTGATCTGTACGATGGTATTGACGATACATCCTTTGTCCTCTGCGCCATGCTTTGCGCCAATGGCATACATGCCATAGCTCAGCTGCCACAATACGGTCTCATCCATCTTTTGCACCTCCCAATGCTTGCTTTCTCCTTAGTATCATTGCCCGAAAATGGAAAAAAGTCAATGAAAAAAGAAGGCGTTTGCCCTTCTTTATTTTGCCAAGGAATACACCTGATATACATCCTCGTGGGAAAGGTCCACATACACGGAGCCGCCTTCAAACGCTTCGATGCGCTGGGCAAGCATCCTGCCGTCCTTGTCGATGTCGATGCCTACTTCGCGGAACGTCACCGGCACGCCCATGGAGCGGAAGAACTGTTTCATGCGCTCGATGCCCTCCAGCGCCACAGCCTTATCATCCTCGCCCGTAACGCCCCAGACCTCTTTGGCAAAGCGCACCAGGCGCGGCAGGTATGCCTCCACCTTATACGTCAGCAGCGCCGGCTCCACAATGGCCAGGGTGGCGCCGTGCGTCAAATCGTACAGGCCGCCGAAATCCTCGCCCAAGGAGTGGGCGTTCAGGCAGGTGATGCGATCCACCCCTACCAGGCCGCTCATGGCCAGCGTGCTGGTCAGCATCAATTCTGCGCGCGCATGGTAGTTGTTTGGCTCTTTCAGCGCGATGGGCGCAAACTCCACCACGGTCTTGAGCAGCGCGATGCTCATATTGTCTGTCAAAACGCAGTCCGGCGTGCGGGTAAAGAACGAATCCATCACATGCGCCATGATGTCCACACAGCCGCAGGCCGTCTGATAGGCCGGCTGCGTCATGGTCAGTTCTGGATTAAGCACAGCAAACGCCGGCCGCAAACACCCGCCGCCAATGCCCAGTTTGGACATATTCTCGTCGTTGGTAATGACGGCCCATTCGCTGGATTCCGAGCCCGTGGCCGCCATCGTAGCCACTACGCCCACCGGCAGCGCCGTGGCCAATTCTGCCTTGCCAATGGCAAAATCCCATACATCGCCCTCGTACGGTACGCCGGCGGCAATGGCCTTGGCGGTATCCATGACGCTGCCGCCGCCTACGCCCAGGATAAAGTCCGCGCCCATTTCGCGCGCCATCTGGATGCCCTCATGCACCTTGCTCAGCCTGGGGTTGGGCACCACGCCACCCAAGCATTTTGTTTCAAAGCCTTGGGCCTGAAGCGCCTGCTCCGAACGGCCCAAAAGCCCATCTTTTTTCACACGGTCGCTGCCATATACGATCAGCGCCTTTTTTGCCTTGGAAAACTCCGCCGCCTGAGCGCCCAGCTGCGCCTCGGCCTCTTTGCCAAACAGCAGACGGGTGTAATTGTCATAGAGAAAGTCCTGCATGTAAATCTCCTCCAAGTAAAGAATTTTTATGCAACAGACCTCCGGAGCCAATGCGGTCCCCTTATCCATCTGATGACATACAAGATAATATAGTATCGTTTAGTATTATCAGTATAGCAAATGTTTTTATAGAATGCAAGCGGTTTTCTTATTATATTTTTGAATTATACCTCAAAAAAAGTATCGTCTTGTATTATTTATAGTCCCCGTTCCTCTGCGCTAAAAAAGGAAAGCTGGCAGGCGCGCTCAGGGCGCTGCGTCAATGCTATGATGTCCTCCATACGGTAGGCCAGGCGCCGTGCCCGGCAGGCCTGTATAAACGCCTTTGTCAACGCTTGGGCACGCGGGCTTTTATGCAGATACGGCTGGCCCTGGCGCTGATACTGTGCCTTTACGCCCGGAAACAGACGATCCAGCTGCTGATAAAAATAGGCCCGTTGGTTTTCCCGCAGCGTCACGCCAAACCCCGGATACACAAACTGCGCCCCTGCGTCCGCAGCGCTGTGCACCAAACGCAGCACGTTTTCCTCCGTATCGTTGATATATGGCAGCAACGGCATGAGCAGCACCCCGCAGCATACGCCTTGGCCCGCCAACGTTTCCATGGCGGCCAGGCGCGCGCTGGTCGGCGCCACATGCGGCTCTATCCTGCGGCACAGGGCATCGTCCGCTGTGGTCAGGGTAAATTTAACAAATGCCGGCGCCGTGCGTCCGATTTCTAAAAGCACATCGGCGTCGCGGGCTACCAACGGGCTTTTGGTCGCAATGGCCACGCCGAACCCATACCGCTGGATCAGCGCCAGCGCCTGCCGCGTTAGCTTCAGCGTTTGCTCCAACGGATTGTACGGATCGCTCATAGCGCCTGTGCCCACAACGCCCTTTTTGCGCTTCTTGCGCAGCTCCTCCGCCACCAGCGGTATGGCGTTTTCCTTGATGCGCACGGTATCAAACGCCTCGATGCCATAGCAGCTGCTGCGGCTGTCGCAATAGATACAGCCATGGCAGCAGCCACGGTATAGGTTCATATTGTAATCCGTGCCAAACCATGCGCGGTTCTTTGTGCGTGTCACGATGGTTTTGGCCGGCACCGTGGGCACACGGCCCGCCGTGTTACTTTCGTCCTGTGGACCCAAAGCCGCCCTCCCCGCGCACCGTATCGCTCAGCGCGTCTGTCTCAGCAAAGGCAGCCCGCAGCACAGGCGCGATCACCAGCTGGGCAATGCGCTCGCCAGGCTCCACCACGGCGGCCTGCGCGCTGTGGTTATGCAGCGCCACCATAACCTCCCCGCGATAATCGCTGTCGATCACGCCTACCTTGTTGGCCGGCGCCAGCCCCTTTTTGCTGGCTAGGCCGCTGCGCGCGTACACCAGGCCTACCGTGCCCTCC
>UREB01000077.1 GCA_900546685.1 uncultured Eubacteriales bacterium
AGCGGAAAGAGCACGTTTTTGCGCTGCTTGAATCTTTTGGAGGTGCCGACGGCCGGCAAGATCTACATTGACGGCATAGAGCTGATGGAGCACCAAAAGGAGATCGATAAGTATAGACAAAAGGTCGGGATGGTGTTTCAGCAGTTTAACCTGTTTCCACATATGACAGTATTGAAAAATATCACGCTGGCGCCGGTCAAGGTGCTAGGTATGGAGCAGGATGCAGCGGATAAGCTGGCGGAGTCTTTGCTGGATCGCGTTGGCCTTTTGGACAAGAAAAATGAGTTTCCCAACCGGCTTTCCGGGGGACAGAAGCAACGTGTAGCCATTGCGCGGGCCCTGGCCATGAATCCTGAGATCATGCTCTTTGACGAGCCGACCAGCGCACTGGACCCAGAGATGGTAGGCGAGGTGCTGGAGGTTGTCCGCCAACTTGCCGCAGAAGGGATGACGATGGTCATCGTGACCCATGAGATGGGCTTTGCCCGTGAAGTGGCCAATCGAGTCTTGTTTATGGATGGGGGCATCATTGAAGAGGAAGGCACCCCGGCCGAAGTATTTGGCAACCCCAAAAGCCCTCGTACCCAATCGTTTTTGAATAAAGTGCTGTAAAGCGGAAAGGAACAAACCATGTCTGATGCACGCAATGTATATATCATCATATTTGTGATGCTGCTGCTTCCCATTGTATTTTATATGCTCCGCCGCCGTTTTCGCACGAAGGATACAAAGAAAAGGGCGCGCTGCCTAGTCTATATGGCAGTGATGATTGTGGCGGCCGGCGGACTATGCTATGGTTTATATGCCTATACCATCAAAACGCAACCGCTGTTGGTAGCGGAACAAGCCGCTAAGGCCCTGTACCAAGCGGATGTAGAGGGACAGGATCCCAAAGCACTGCTGGTTGAAAAAAACTTGATGAAGGAAGATGGGGCCATTGCCGAGCAAGGGCAAGGCGACTGGGCTCAGTTTGCCGGGGCTACCATCAATATGCCGGATAAGACCATCGAGCTAGATGGAGAGAAATACTATCCAGTAGCGCTGGATATTCAGGGTTCTAGGGTCTTGGCGGCGATGAAGATCCAAGAAGAAGAGGGGCATACCACTGTGGAGAGCATACAGGTGCTGTGGCCAGATCAGATCGGAGATAAGCTGGAAAGCGTCACGTTCTTTGAGTCGGGAACGCTCCCTAACTAAGGAAAAAAGCTCGCAAAGCGGGCTTTTTCTTTTTCACCCTTGCTTTATGCGTAGCATAGCGTGCAATAAAGGGGGTGATATGGGTGCACAGCGTTTCCATCTTCATCTTAGCGCTTGCAACCAACCTGGATAACCTTTGTATCGGCATGGCGTATGGATGCCAGGGAAGGCTGATAGGCACTAGAATCAACGCGTGTATTGCCTTAATCTCTGGCCTGGTAAGCTTTGTCCTTTGCTGGGCATCTTCCTTGTTTGCCGCAGAAATACAAAAAACGGCCAATTTATTGGGCGCTCTACTTTTGATTGCGATGGGCATGTATACGCTTTTTTCTAAACATGACGCGCAGCAAATAACCTCTATCGGACGTACATCTGCTATGGCTTTAGGACTGACGCTGGCAGTAAACTGCATCCCAGCAGCTTTGGGGGCAGGGCTTACAGGGTTGCCGCCAATATGGCTAGGCGCTTCGATTGCAACATTCAGCTTTTTGACCGTTGGGTTGGGCAATTTGGCGGGATGCCGTGTACGGGAGAAAATGACCACCCGGCTGTTGGATTCGGTTTCGGCAGCCTGCATGATTGGCATTGGAATCTTTGAAATATTTTGCTAAAAAAGCAGCGGGATCACCGCTGCTTTTTATGCATCAAAGACGAGTGTTGCCAATACAAGCTCTGAATGAGAGCCAAGGCGCAGCCGCGGCCCCCAGGTGCCATATCCAGAAGAGACAACAGCGGTGAACTGGCCGTATTTCCATAACCCGAAATCCGTTTCGAACTGACGTCTTGTTAAAAGCGAGATGGGAAACATTTGTCCTCGGTGAGTATGGCCGGAAAACTGTACGTCTACCCCGGCATCCGCTGCCTGGACAAGCTGGTTGGGCTGATGATCTACCAAGAGAACGGGCTGTGCCGGATCGGCGCCGAGGACGAGTTCCGCTACCGAAGCGCGCGGAGCACCAGCAGTTTTGGAAAATCCATAGTCGGCTCTGCCAATCAGGGTATAGGAACCCAGGATATGTACGGCACTGTCGTGTAGCACAGAGAGCCCGCAGCGTTGGAAAAAACGAATGGTCTCTTCGGTCGTAACACCACCGCGTACATCATGATTGCCAAGACAGACATAGACCCCGTGCGGCGCATGCAAACCCGAAAGCACAGATTGAATTTTGTCGGCGTCGTTCAGCCCCGGCAGGCCGGAATCCAGCAAATCGCCAGCTATTAGAATCAGATCCGGGGATAAATCTTGGAGGGCTTTGCACATTGCACGAAGCTGTTTTGCATCGATAGAAACGCCCAAATGCACATCCGATACGAGCGCAACACGTAGAGAAGAAAGCGTGCCGGCCTTTTTATGAACGGGGATGGTATAGCGTGTTACACGCGGCCTAACGGCACACAGCGTCCCCCAAATCAACAAAAGGGAAACAGTTGCAAGAATAGCCAAAGAAGCGTAAAACAGCAAATAGGGTGGAAATACGAGGGCTCCTAGCAGGAAGAGGAGACGCAGCACATCCAACCCCACGAACCCCAAAAGCAAAGGAAGAAGCGCTCCGGCCCAATGACCGCCTACCGCAATGAGAAAGCGCCGAAGCCATAGCGGCCATTTGCGTGCATTATGCCCTACCTGGAAAGAACCACCCAAAAACAGCATCAAGCATGCTAAAATCCAGAGAGGAAAGCGGCAAACTGGCGCCAGCACCCATGTATATAAGCGAAACCCCAAATAAAAATGGGAAAGCGCAAACGCCACCCAAAAGGAGATTGTTACGGTACGTCCCAAACTTGTCACCCTTTATCCAAATTATATAGGACATAAAAATTTCTTAAGCTACGCTTATTTTAGCACAGAGAGCATGAGAGGTTCAATAAAATCCGGTTCGGTAAAAAAAGGCAAAGGGTAAAGGCCGGCATGTGATCATACCGGCCTTTGAGGGATTGTATAGAGAAACGAGGAAGTGATGTTCTTCACTGTCGAAACTGACAGTCTGCACGGCATTTGTCGCTCAAATGCCGGCTATATAAACGGCATTTGGCATAGCCTTGCCGCTCAAACGAACATAGTCTAGCAAGGCTGACAAAAATCGTCAAACACAAAAATGAAAAAAAGAAAAATTTTCCAAAAGATATTACATTATAAATACGGTATGAAAAATAACGGTGAAAATATTCTGAAACATAGTTTCTACAAAGATTTTATACGATAATTGTGTAAAGGGAATTGCATTATTCAATACGGTTTGATAAAATAATTCGACAAATTTTACACAATCTTTTGGGAGGGAATGGCATGAACGATTCCTTTGACGCAAAGCAAATGGATGAAATTCTGGCAAAGCATGGCAGACAAGCAAGCAATATCATCGCCATCCTGCAAGATGTGCAGGAGACTTACCGGTATCTACCCAGGGAAATTTTCCCCTATCTTTCCAAAGAACTGGGAATGACGACGGCCAACATTTACAGCGTGGCTACGTTTTACGAAAACTTTTCGTTGGAACCAAAGGGAAAATATGTGATCAAGGTATGCAATGGGACTGCCTGTCACGTTCGCAAGTCCATTCCGATCTTGGAAAAGCTGCGTGAGACTTTGAACCTAAAGGAAGGGCAGGCAACAACGGATGATTTTGTCTTTACGGTAGAGACGGTATCCTGTCTGGGTGCCTGTGGCTTAGCACCGGTGCTGATGGTCAACGATACTGTGCATCCGTCTATGACGCCGGAAAAAGTGGTGGCCTTGGTGCAAGAACTGCGGGAGGGAAAATGATGATGAGATTCCAAAACAGGCAGGAACTGGATCAGGCGCGCGTTGCGTACAAAAAAGCGTTGGATCTGGAAACCAAGAAAATCTTGATATGTGCAGGGACCGGTTGTGTGGCCGGCGGTTCGCTGAAAATTTATGATAGATTCTTAGAGCTGATGCAGGAACGCGGCATTCGCTGCGAAGTACGCTTGGAAAAAGAGCCGCACGACGAATCTATCGGCCTGAAAAAAAGCGGCTGCCACGGCTTTTGTGAAATGGGGCCGTTGGTTCGCTTGGAGCCGGGCGGATACCTGTATATCAAGGTAAAGCCGGAAGATTGTGAAGAGATTCTGGAGAAGACCGTGCTGGGTGGGGAATACATCGAGCGTCTTGCGTATAAGAAAAACGGGCAGGTCTATCGCCAGCAGGAAGAAATTCCTTTCTATAAAAAGCAAACGCGTAATGTATTGGAGCACTGCGGCCATATCGATGCCAATTCCTTGGAAGAATATTTGGCACTGGGTGGATATAGTGCGTTTGAAAAAGCGCTGTTCGATATGAGCGGCGAAGAGGTCGTAGAACAGGTGGAAAAGGCAAACCTGCGCGGCCGCGGCGGCGGCGGCTACCCGACGGGCCGTAAATGGGCACAGGTAAGAAGACAGAACAGCGATGAAAAATACATCGTATGTAATGGCGACGAGGGCGATCCCGGCGCCTTTATGGATCGCAGTATCATGGAGGGCGATCCGCACCGTATGCTGGAAGGCATGATGATTGCCGGTATCGCAGTGGGCGCTAACAAAGGCTATATCTATGTGCGCGCAGAATATCCGTTGGCGGTTTCCCGTCTGCAAACCGCCATCGAACAGGCGGAAGCATACGGCCTGCTTGGCGAAAATATTTTAGGCAGTGGCCATAACTTTACCATTCAGATCAACCGTGGCGCAGGGGCGTTTGTCTGCGGAGAGGGCTCTGCCTTGACGGCCTCTATCGAAGGTAAGCGCGGCATGCCGCGCGTAAAGCCGCCTCGCACAGTAGAACAGGGCCTATTTGGCAAGCCGACGGTACTAAATAACGTAGAGACGTTTGCCAATGTGCCGCCCATCATTTTGAAGGGTGCCGAGGAGTTTTTGAAGATCGGTACGCCGACAAGCCCCGGCACAAAGGCATTTGCTTTGACCGGCAATATCGAAAACACCGGGCTGATCGAGGTGCCGATGGGCACGACGCTGCGCGAGATCATTTACGATATTGGCGGCGGTATCCGTGGCGGCAAGCAGCTAAAGGCTGTGCAGATCGGCGGCCCGTCGGGCGGATGTTTGACGACAAAGCATTTGGATCTGCCTCTGGACTTCGATTCTTTGAAAAAGGTAAATGCCATGATTGGCTCCGGCGGTATGGTGGTGATGGATGAAAACAGCTGTATGGTGGAAGTGGCTAGGTTCTTTATGAGCTTTACGCAGAATGAATCCTGCGGCAAGTGCGTACCTTGCCGGGAAGGCACCAAGCGGATGCTGGAAATTTTGGGACGCATTGTAGCAGGCAAAGGACAGCCGGATGATATCGATCTGCTGATGGAGTTGGCGCAGACTGTTTCCGCCACCGCGCTGTGCGGCCTTGGCAAGAGTGCAGGCAACCCGGTAGTCAGCACGATAGAGAATTTCCGCGATGAGTACGAAGCGCATGTTTTTGACCATAACTGCCCGGCCAAACAGTGCCAGAAGCTGAAGAAATTCACCATTGATCCTGAAAAGTGCCGCGGCTGCTCAAAATGTTCCCGCCTATGTCCGGTGGGTGCTATTTCTGGGGAGATCAAAAAGCCCTTTGTCATCGATCAGGAAAAATGTATCAAATGCGGTACCTGCATAGAATCGTGCGCCTTTGCGGCCATCAGGGAGGAATGAGAAGATGAGCGGACAATTTATGATGATCGACAACATGCCGGTGGAGATCAACGGAGAAAAGAATCTATTGGATCTGATCCGTAAAACCGGGATCGATCTGCCAACATTCTGCTATTATTCCGAACTATCCGTATACGGCGCCTGCCGGATGTGTATGGTGGAAAACAGCAGAGGCGGTATGGAAGCGGCTTGCTCTACGCCGCCGCGTGCGGGGATGGAAATCTATACCAATACGCCAAAGCTTCGGAAATATCGCAAGATGATTTTGGAGCTACTGCTTTCCAATCATTGTAGCTCTTGTACGACTTGTGAGAAAAACGGAGATTGCCGCCTACAGGAGCTGGCCAAGCGGTTTGGCATCGACAGACTGCGCTTTGAAAAGCCGGAGGAGAAGAAGGATAGGATCGACGATTCTTCACCGTCTATTTTCCGAGATCCTACCAAATGTATTTTGTGTGGCGACTGCGTGCGTATGTGCAACGAGGTACAAAATGTAGGGGCGATTGATTTTGCTTTCCGCGGCTCTAAGATGGAGGTCATGACTGCATTCAACGAGCCCATTGCAAACACCAATTGTATTGGGTGTGGACAATGCTCGGCTGTGTGCCCGACAGGGGCCATCGTGGTGAAAAACGATACGCAGAAGGTATGGAATGCGTTGAGCGATCCCAATACCAAGGTTATCGCGCAGATTGCGCCGGCCGTGCGTGTGGGCATTGGCCAGGATTTGGGCACCAAGATTGGGGAAAATACCATAGGGCAGATTGTGGCTGCGCTGCGTAAGATGGGATTTGACCTGGTCTTTGATACTGTTACGGGTGCGGACCTGACGGTGCTGGAGGAATCCAACGAGTTTTTGGATCGCGTGAAAAACGGCGGGAAGCTGCCGCTGTTCACATCCTGTTGCCCGGGATGGATCAAGCATGCGGAATTCAAACATCCTGAGTTGATGGAAAATATCTCTTCTTGCAAATCACCGATGCAGATGTTTGGATCTGTCATCAAGGAATTCTATAAGGATGATGAGAAAAAGATTGTCAATGTAGCTATTATGCCTTGTACGGCGAAAAAAGGAGAGGCAGCCCGGGATGAATTCAAGGTAAACGGGGAACCAGTCATCGATTATGTCATCACGACGCAGGAACTCATCAAGATGATCCGCGAGGCCAACATTGCCTTTACCGAGCTGTTGCCGGAGGCTGTCGATCTACCGTTTGGCATCAACAGCGGCGCAGGCGTTATTTTTGGCGTAACGGGCGGGGTAACAGAAGCGGTACTTCGCTATCTCATGGCAGACCAACCCGCAGCAAAATTGCATCAAATTGCCTTTACCGGTGTGCGTGGGCTCAAGGGTGTAAAGGAATGTACGGTGGATTATAACGGCATGCAGGTAAACATCGCCATTGTCAATGGCCTGAAAAATGCGGATGAGTTGATTGAGAAGATACAGTCCGGGGAAAAGCAGTATCATTTTGTAGAGGTCATGGCGTGCCCCAATGGCTGCGTATGCGGCGGTGGACAGCCCTATGCATTCCGCAGGGCCGGCCAGCGCCGGGCGGACGGCCTCTATGAGGCGGATCGCCTGAGCTATATCAAGACTTCTCAGCAAAACATGACGGTACAGGATCTGTACAAGGGCTTGCTCAAAGGAAAAGAACATGAGCTGCTGCATGTACATTATCATGGCGCGAAATAAGCACGGATACGCATAGAACAGGCGCGCCATTGGGCGCGTCTGTTTTGCTTTTAGAAATGGGAATTGAAATTTTGCCTTTTTTTCTGTATTCTGTATGATGAAAAATATAGAAAGTAGGGATAGGCTTGGTAGAAATTACCGTTTGTGTGGGGAGTACATGCCATGTAAAGGGCTCCTATGGCGTGGCGGAAGCATTCAAAAAAGAGATCGAAGCCCAACACTTGGGCGATAAAGTAGCGTTGAAGGCGGATTTTTGCATGGGAGACTGCGTCAACGGCGTATGCGTTAAAATCGGCGAC
>UREB01000078.1 GCA_900546685.1 uncultured Eubacteriales bacterium
CTCTTCCGATCTTGGTGTTTACCCCGCTGGGCATCACGCTCAACGGTGCGCGCCGCTGGGTGAACCTGGGCGTGACGACCATGCAGCCGTCTGAATTGTGTAAGATTACCGTGGTGGTGCTGCTTTCCAGCTATTTTGCCAAAAACAGGGAGAAGATCAGCACCTGGACGGGGGGCATCATCCCCGCGTTTGCCATTTCGGCGGTCATGTGCATCCCTATCATTTTGCAGCCCAACCTTTCCATGGTGCTGTGTATTATGATTACCACCTTTATCATGCTGTTTGCCTGCGGGGCGAACAAAAAGCATTTGATGATACTATGCTTGGCGGGCCTGGCGGCCGTGGCGGTGCTGATCATCATAGAGCCGTACCGCCTAAAACGCCTGTTCGTGTTTTTAGACCCGTGGTCGGATACCCAGGGCGATTCCTGGCAGCTGATCCAATCCTACTATGCCATTGGCTCTGGCGGCCTATTTGGCAAAGGCCTGGGTATGAGCCAGCAAAAGCTTCTGTTTTTGCCGATGGAGGAGAGTGATTTTATCTTTTCCATCATCGCCGAGGAGCTGGGCTTGGTAGGCGTGCTATTTGTCATCGCCGCCTATGTATTTTTGATCTGGCGCGGCATGCGCGTGGCGCTGACCTGTCCCAATACCTTTGGCAGCAACCTGGCCATGGGCATCACCACCATGATCGCCGTACAGGTGGCCATCAACATCGGTGTTGTCACCGGCAGCATCCCGCCTACCGGGCAAACGCTGCCGTTTATCTCCGCCGGCACGAGCTCATTGATGCTGTTTATGGGCTCCATCGGCATTCTGTTGAATATATCCCGGTATTCCACGCCCAGCTGATGCAAACGCACCAAAGCGCGATTTTGGGCATAGGATACTTTGAAAAACAGTGGAGGTGCATCCTATGTCCAATTTGATGATAGAGGGCGGCCGCAGGCTTTCAGGGAGCCTGCCGGTCTACGGCGCGAAGAACGCGATTTTGCCTATTCTGGCGGCCTGCATTATGACGGAAGAGGAGGTCGTGCTGGAAAGCTGCCCGGTTTTGAGCGACGTGGCCAATATGCTGGAGATTCTGCGGCTTTTGGGTTGCTCGGTAGCGGTGGAGGGCGATGTGATCCGCATCAATGCAAAGCATGCCAACCGGCATGAAATGCCCACAGAGCTTTCCAAAAAAATGCGTAGCAGCATCTTTATGCTGGGCGCGCTGATCTCCCGCTTTGGCAAGGCATGGGTGACCCAGCCCGGCGGCTGCGAAATCGGATTGCGCCCCATCGACCTGCACCTAAAGGGCCTGCGCGCGCTGAATGTCTCTGTGGATGAGGAGCATGGAGAGATCCAGTGCAACGGCCCGCATACCAAAGGCGCTGAGATCACATTGGACTATCCTTCCGTCGGCGCTACGGAAAACATCATCATGGCGGCGGTAACGGCCGAGGGAAAGACCGTTTTACATAATGCAGCCAGAGAGCCGGAAGTATCGGACCTGGCCCGGTTTATCAACCAAATGGGCGGGCGCATAAAAGGCGCCGGCGCAGGGACCATCGAAATCATCGGCGTAAAGCGCTTGCAGGGCACGCGGTATAAGATCATGCCGGACCGGATTGTGGCGGGCACCTACTTGGCCGCTGCGGCTGTAACCGGAGGCGATGTGACGCTGACGGGCATTTGTCCGGAGCATTTGCAGGCGGCCGCTTCCAAACTACAGGAAACAGGCTGTCTTATCCAGTTTACAGAGGATACCGTTCGCATTCAGGCGCCCAGGCACCTGGGCGAAATGCAGAAAATAGAAACCCTCCCGTATCCCGGCTTTCCCACCGACCTCCAGGCCCAGTTTATGGCGGTGGCGTGTGTGTGTCACGGCACATGCATCCTTTCGGAAAACGTATTTGAAAACCGCTTTAAGCATGTGCCGGAATTGTGCCGGATGGGCGCGCGTATCCAGATCAAGGAGCGCACGGCGGTGGTGCGCGGCGGCGCGCCGCTGATGGGCGCCGAGGTAGCCGCCAAAGACCTGCGGGGCGGGGCGGCGCTTGTCATCGCCGGCCTGGCGGCCAAAGGGCGCACAACGGTAGAGGGCAAATGCTTTATAGACCGCGGATACCAGGACTTAGCAGCAGAGCTGTCGGCCTTGGGGGCGGAAATTCGCTAGGAGTAGACCGGATTGGCCAAGTTACGAAAGAAGAACAAAAAACGATTTTATGGATTTATCTTGGTGCTGACGCTGCTATTGTTATGCGGCCTGGCGGCGCTGGGTTATTTTGTCTTTGAAATTAAAGAAATCAAAGTGGAGGGTAGCCAGCGCTTTTCTCAAGAAGAAGTGATTGCGCAAAGCGGCGTGCAGGTAGGGCAAAACCTGTTTTTAGTCAGCAAAAAACAGCTCAAAGCCAATCTAGAGGCGCAGCCCTATTTGCAGTTTTCCCATGTTTCCTACGACCTTCCCAGCACGCTTATCATCCATGTAACGGAAAAAACCGCCTATGGGGCCATTCCCTTTGACGGGCGGTATGCCTTTGTGGATGAGGCGGGCAAGGTCTTACAGCTGTCCGATAAAGCAAACAGCGTGCCGATGATCCAGGGCATGGGCGCGACGGCCGCGGTGGAGGGCGAAATGATCCAAGGGCCTTCCTCGTACCAAATGCACGTGTTTGGGACGTTGATGCCCAAGCTGTTTGCGCAGTCCTATGCCGATCGCATCGTAGAAGTGGATCTGACCCAGCCGGCCGCCATCCATGTGAAGCTGGATACGGGGATGACCCTCCGTCTCGGCACCATCGACAATGTCGACGCCAAGCTGGGATGGGTGGAAACGCTGATGCCGCGCTTGACAGAGGAAGGAAAAATCACCGGTACGCTGGACGTTACGGGCGAAAACGGTGCCAGCTACATTCCATAAAGGCAGGCGGGCCTTTTCAAGATCCACGGCCCCGCTGCCGTATAGAACCGAAACATCGCCCAAAAACCAGAATTTAGGCTTTGTATTTTAAGGGGAATTCTGATAAAATACCTTAGAATACAGGTAAAAGAGGGGGAATTTAGCAGATGGATGCTGTTCTTGTCACCACCAGTTCAAGCATTGTATGCTTGGCTGGGCAAACCAGAAAAGACGGCACTTACGCTATCTTTGGACAAGCCAAGGTACCTTTTTCCGGTATTCGCAAAGGCGTGGCTGTTTCTGCTTTTGGATTGCAAAAGGGAATCAGCGACGTAATTTTAAAATTGGAAGAGCAGGTCGGCAAGCGCATCAAACGCTTGACCGTGGGGGTGCCCGCGCCATTTTGCCAAGTAAGCTTGGTAGGCGGCGCAGAGCCGAATGCAGACCAGGGCCCCAATGCCTTTGAGTATATGTCGGATGCGTATGAATTGATCCATAGGCTCAATGTGCCGCGCGTGGGCGCGGGGCCGTCCGGGCTTGGCAGCGTTAGCTCTATCGGCGCCAGCCGCGCTTATATCGACGAGGTAAACCAGGCGCTTGCCAAATTGAAGATGCGCGCCGCTTCGTTTTACGCGCAGCCGTTGGCAGAAGGAATCTTTTTGCTGCCAAAGCCGGTTAGAAGCGCTATTGCAGTATTGTTGGATGTAGGGTATTATAATATAGGTATCTCTGTATTTATCGGCGATGCGCTGGTCTATTGTGAGACCCTGTATGTGGGCGGGTATCACATTGCCAACGACTTGGCGCAGGTATTGAAAGTGCCGATGGAGTATGCAGAGCAGCTCAAACGCCAATTTTCTTTTGGCATAGAGTACGATCCGGAGGCGCAGGATTACGCACGCTCTGCAGAGGGCAAACTGATTCCCTTCAGCCACAGCGCTGTGGCGGAGGTAATTCAGGCTCGTGTAGAGGAAACGTGCGATTATATCCGCCAAGCCATTGACCATGCGCCGGTCACCTTTACGGAAAAATCCGTAGCGCAGCTGGCGGGCGATGGTTATGAAGGCATTCGGGGCATCCGCGAGATTCTATCTACGCTGGTGGGCTTGCCTGTGCAGGGCTTGCCGATTTCTTTGGCGGATGGCTCTACACATTACGATGTCGCGGCGCTCGCTTTGTTCGACGCGCTAGCCATAGACCAACCTGAAAAATCATCCCGGCGTCCTGGGTGGACAAGCCGTTTTACAAAGAGATAGGAGGCCTTGTGAAAGTATGTTGGATTTTGATCTGGATTCTCAGTTAGCAGCAATAAAGGTAGTGGGTGTCGGCGGCGCCGGCAACAATGCGGTCAACCGCATGGTGGATTACGGCCTAAAGGGCGTGGAATTCATCGCCGTAAATACCGACCGTCAGGCACTATACCTATCCAAAGCAGCGACCCGCATCCAAATCGGGGAAAAGGTGACGCGCGGCCTGGGCGCCGGCGCAAACCCGGAGATGGGCGCCAGGGCTGCGGAGGAAAGCAAAGACGATATCGCAGCAGCCATCAAGGGCTCTGATATGGTATTCATCACCGCTGGCATGGGCGGCGGTACCGGCACAGGCGCAGCCCCTGTGATCGCGCAGATCGCCCGCGAGATGGGGATTCTCACGGTGGGCGTTGTTACCCGGCCGTTCTCCTTTGAGGGCAAACAGCGCGCCCGCAACGCCGAGCAGGGCATTGCGGCCATCAAGGAAAATGTAGATACGTTGGTCATCATCCCCAACGACAGGCTGCTGCTTGTCGTGGGCAAAGGCACCAGCATTTTGGATGCGTTCCGCATGGCAGACGATGTGCTGCGCCAGGGTATCCAAGGCATTTCTGACCTGATCGCGGTGCCCAGCCTGATCAATTTGGACTTTGCGGACGTTAAGGCCATCATGGAATGCCAGGGCGTAGCGCATATGGGCATTGGCGTTGGCACCGGCGAGGACCGCGCTTCGGCGGCGGCCAAGCAGGCCATCCAATCTCCGATGCTGGAAACCTCCATCAATGGAGCCAAGGGCGTTTTGCTCAACATCACAGGCGGCAGCGATATGGGCATTATGGAGGTCACGGAAGCGGCCGAATATGTGCAGGCCGCGGCCGATCCTGAAGCCAACATCATCTTTGGCGCCGGCATTGATGAATCCCTGGGCGATACCATGCGCATCACCGTCATTGCCACTGGGTTCGATTATGTGCCGTCCACCGCAACGGGCCGCCCGCAGCTAAACAATAAGCAGAGCGCCCGCCCGGCAGGCATGCAGGCGCAGGGGCAGCGTCCTATGGCGCAGACACAGCAGCGCCCGCCGATCCAGCCCATTCAGCCCACCTATCAGCAGGCCATGGAGGATCGCCCCTCCATCCGTCCTACGATGACCCAGCCCGTGCAGCAGCCGGTACAGGCCCAGCCTCAGGTGCAGCCACAGCAGATCATCGAGCAGGAAGTGGAGCCGCAACAGGATGTGGAGTTCCCGGGCTTTAAGCCGGAGCACCGCTCTCCGCGCATGAACGAGCGCAACACTGCGCCCAGCTTCAGCCGCGATGCAGACGGCAAGGACGATGACGATCTGGAAATCCCGACCTGGCTGCGCCGCAACCGTTAAGTGTAAAAACGCAAAGGCATAGGAAATTTTCCTATGCCTTTTTCTTTTCCCCAAAGCCCCGCAAACGCCGGGCTTTTTTGCTATTTTGCAGCCCGCACATTTCTCCGCGCTTCGACGCGCAGCCGATGCAAGCAGTGCGGCGGTTCTACAATTTATGCACGCCCATATAACTATAATAGGCCCCAGTGAGGTGAAGGGGCGTGAAGGTCTATATTGAGCTGGTGCTGCTGGATAATTTTTGGGCAGATGCGCTAGTGCTCTTTGGCACGGCAAAATGGATGCAGGCACCATACCGTAAGGGCAGGCTGTTTGCGTCCGCTGGCTTGGGTACGCTGTACGCCGTCCTTTCTCTGATGCGCGGGCTTGTTTTTTTGCAGCATCCGCTTTGGAAAATCGCCGTCAGCCTGCTCATGGTTTGGGCGGCCTTTGGCTTTGGCAGTAAAAAACGATTCCTTCGATATTGCGGCGTGTTTTGGCTGTTTTCGCTGCTGTTGGCGGCCGGTGTGCAGCTCTATGGCGCCTTATTCGGCCAGGCAAGGGCATCCGGCGGCGCCTTAACCGTTTCCGGGCCGCCGCTGTGGGCTTTTTTGCTGTTTAGTTGGGGTGCCGGGGCGCTGGCGCTTTGGGGACAGCGCAAGACGAAGGAAAAAGCGGCCAAAACCGGGCATGCATGCCAAGCCACCGTGCAGATTGGGCAGACACAGGCGGAGGGCCCTTGCCTGTTGGACAGCGGGCATGCGCTGTATTGCCCTGTCAGCGGCCTGCCGGTGCTGTTTTGGCCATATGACGGCACGTTGGAACACGCGGCCGTTGCGGCTGCGTTGCAAAGCCAGCCGCTTTATTATGTGACGGCCGCAGGTGCTGGCAGTATTTTGGCATACCGTCCGTGTACGCTGACCCTGTGCCGGGAGGGCAGGGCCAAGACAGTGCGCTGTGCCGTGGCCTTTTCCACACAGCTGGGCAAGGAGGCCCTATATCCCGCAGGCGCGGCCATCGGTTATTTTGAGGAGGAATGAAGGATGATACATTGGGTACGTCGTATGCGTGCGTTTTGGGCCGGTCTATGGGCAAGGCTGTTCAGGCGGGTGCGGGTGGATTATATCGGTTCTGCCGTGCCGCTGCCGCCGCCATTGAAGCCGGAAGAGGAGCGCGCGCTGGTAGAGGCCATCGAAGCGGGAGATTCCAGCGCCAAGGGGACGCTGATCGAGCATAATCTGCGCTTGGTGGTGTATATCGCCCGCAAATTTGAAAATACCGGCATCGGTATGGAGGATCTGATCTCTACCGGCACCATCGGGCTGATCAAAGCGGTCAATACCTTTGACGGCAGCAAGAAAATCAAGCTGGCCACCTATGCCTCGCGCTGCATTGAAAATGAGATATTGATGCATCTGCGCAAGACCTCCCGCATGCGCTATGAAGTCAGCATCGACGAGCCGCTGAATGTCGATTGGGATGGAAACGAGCTGCTGCTCAGCGATATTTTGGGCACGGAACCGGATATCGTGGCAAAGCCGCTGGAGGAGGAAACGGATAAGCAGATCCTGCGCGATGCGGTGGTGCAGCTGCCCCCGCGGGATAAGCGCATCATCGAGCTTCGGTTCGGCCTATCGACTGGGGAGGAGTGCACGCAAAAGCAGGTGGCGGACCAGCTGGGCATCTCTCAATCGTATATCTCCCGGTTGGAAAAACGCATTCTTTCGCGCCTAAAAAAAGAAATGGCGCAGATCCTCTAACACAGCAGGGCAGGTATAAAAAATCCGTTAGGGGGAAGCATGAAACCATCAAGCGAACTTTCGTATCGGAGGGGCAAGATGGGAGTAAACAAAGTAGAGATCTGCGGGGTACAGACCTCGCAGCTAAAAACCTTGACGGAAAAGGAAATGACAGAGCTGCTAAAGCGCATCCAAAACGGGGACGAGGCAGCCAGGGAAACCTTCGTGCAGGGCAACCTGCGGCTGGTGCTCAGCGTGATCCAACGCTTTTCCAACCGCAAAGAGCCGGTAGACGATCTGTTTCAAATCGGCTGTATCGGCTTGATCAAAGCCATGGATAATTTCGACCTTTCGCAGAATGTGCGCTTTTCTACCTACGCCGTCCCTATGATTATCGGCGAGATCCGGCGCTACTTACGGGACAACAACGCCATCCGCGTTTCGCGCTCCCTGCGCGATACCGCCTACAAAGTGCTGCAAAAGCGCAATGAACTATGCGCCGAACGCGGCGAGGATGTGCCCATCGAGGATATCGCCAAAGCCATGGAGATGCCGGTAGAGGAGGTTG
>UREB01000079.1 GCA_900546685.1 uncultured Eubacteriales bacterium
TCATTGTCTTTGTTTCTCGGTTCGGGGCAAACTGCATCTCTCGAATTAAACGTTGCTTTAGCTGCCCCTCATCCAAAGCGGGTTTCCAGTCTATAAATAACTTTGTCTGGGGCCAAGCCTGTTTTTCCAAATGCGCCGATGCGCTCAGCGCCAGCGGCCCCGAAACCCCTGTATGGGTAAACAGCATTTCTCCCTGTTCACAGAAAACCTGCTTGCCCGCTGCTATTGCGCGCAGGCATACATTTTTCAGCGAAAGGCCCGCTACTTTCTGTACCCATGCCTGCTCTACCTGAATCGGCGCCAACGAAGGCTGCAACGGCGTGACCGTATGGCCAACCTGCCGCGCCAACGCATATCCATCGCCCGTTGATCCTGTCAGAGGATAACTTAACCCACCGGAAGCCAGAATAAATGCATCGCCGGAAATCGTCCTGCCATGCTCACATTGCACGGCCGCAATGCGCCCTTGCTTTTCTACCAGGCTTTTCGCCCTTGTTTTGTACAACACTTCAACGCCCCGCTCTGCCAAAGCAGCGACAAGCGCGTCTGCAACGTCATGCGCTCGGTCGCTTTGCGGAAATACGCGCTGACCTCTTTCTACTTTCAACGGTACACCCAGGGTTTCAAACAATTCCATAAGCCATTGGTTGTCATATCTAGCAAAAGCGCTTCTGAAAAATCTGGGGTTGTGTATGATATGCGCCAAAAATGCCTCAGTACCACAGGCATTGGTCAAATTACAGCGCCCCTTGCCGGTGATACGCACTTTATTCATCAGCCTGGGAGTACTTTCCAACAGCACAGCCTGGGCTCCGTAGCCCGCCGCCATATATGCGGCCATACAGCCTGCCGCGCCGCCTCCAATGATAATAACCCTATTCATGTTAAATTATGGCTGACGTCGCCAAACACACGCATCTGCGGCATATCCGGGCGTTTGTATTCAATGATGCTGACCGCCGTATTGCCCGCCATGAAAAAGCGCGTAGATTCCAGTGGAATTCCCAGTGCCGCCGCCATAAAGATGCGGATGAGCTCGACATGCGTTACACACAGCACATTCTGCCCCCAATGGTTTTCCAACAGCCGGTCAACAAACGCCTTGCTTTCCGCTACGCGAGCGATCATGCAATCTCCGTGCGGCGCGGTGAACAAAGACGGCGTTTTCTGGTAGCAATCCCATTTATCCGGCACCTCCAGATGCATTTCATCCAGCTTGTGACCTTCCCAATCCCCGAAGGAAAATTCCCGAAGGCTAGGCTCTTTTTGCAGCGTAATTGTCGGATGCTCCGCTACGATTTTCTCTGCGGTGCGATAGGCGCGCATCTGCGGGCTGGCAAAGGCCGCCGCAAAATCCACTTTTGCCAACCGTTTGGCAACGTTCTTTGCCTGCTGTATCCCATTTTCCGTCAGCGGGGCATCCATGCTGCCCTGTACGCGGCGCAGGACATTCCATTCCGTTTCTCCGTGACGGACCAAATATATTTTCATTCTCTAATTCCTCACAATCATCCATACCGTTTATTCATTGTGGCTGGTATCACCAAATATACGCACCAGCGGCCTATCCGGCGCCAAAAACTCTATGATGGTCAGCGCCGTATTTCCAGAGGCAAACTTATGAGAATGCTCCAACGGGATTCCCAGCGCCGCCGAAAGAAAATAGCAGACACCAAATCCATGGGATACGCACAATACTTGCTTGTGCATATACTGTGCCGTCAGCTTTTCAACAAATCGGCGGCTTTCCGCTACGCGGGCCACCATACAATCTCCCTCCGGGCTCGTAACCAAAGAAGGGGTTGTTTCGAACTGCCCCCATAGCTTCGGGCATTCCACATGCATATTGTCCAGGCTATGCCCTTCATACACGCCAAAGGAAAACTCTCTCAGGCTGTTTTCCTTTTGAATTACCAGCCCCTTATGTGGCCCTGCTATGATCTGTGCTGTGCGGTATGCTCTGGGAGATGGGCTGGCAAAGGCCGCATCAAACTCTACCTTTGCCAACCGTTTTGCAGCGTTTTTTGCCTGTTGTATTCCATTTTCTGTCAACGGGGAATCCAGCGCACCCTGCACACGATGCTGCACATTCCATTCCGTTTCCCCATGGCGAAGCAGATATACTTTCATGGTGTTTCCCTCAATACCGTCGCATTATATAGGCCGGCGGCTTTTCCAGCGCGCGCATTGCCTGCTCATGGGTCAATCGCTCATATGTGCCGGGCTTTCTATCTCCCAACTCTATCTGCCCGATCTGGATACGCTTTAGCCGCAGCACCTGCATATCCTGCGCCTCCATCATCCGACGGATGACGCGGTTTCTCCCTTCTTCAATGGCAATTTTTACCTGTCCTCTGCCGTCTGTCCGGTTTTGAAATGTCACTGCTACGGCCCTGGCCAACGGCGGCTCCCCGATATCTATGCCTTGGCTCAGCGCATTCGCCAGTTTTTGCGAATACGGCTTGTCCGTTGTTACCTGATATATTTTTTGCACGTGATGCTTGGGATGCGTCACTTGGTTGGTAAATGCTCCGTCATCCGTCATCAATAACAGTCCTTCACTATGATAATCCAACCGCCCGACAGGAAAAAGGCGCCGCTTCTGCTGGGTAAAATAATCCCCTACACAGCGCCGTCCCCGTTCATCTTTCATCGTGCACGCAATACCTCTAGGCTTATAGAACAGAAAATACGCCCTGCTATGATGCGGGGCGATCTTATGTCCGTCGACACTTACCGTATCCTTGCCCGGCGTGACCGCTGTACCTAACAGCGTTACGGTCTGCCCGTTTACTTTTACTCTTCCCTCGGCGATGATCTCCTCACACTTTCGTCTGGAAGCCACGCCGCAGTCTGCCATATACTTCTGCAGCCGCATCTAAGCCTCTCCTGCCCGATGAAAAGCGCATAGCACCCCATCATGAAATTTAGTTTTATTATATCGGACAAGGGCCGATTGTCAAGGCAATAGGTTTGTGATCCATTGGCGAATCACCTTATCCAGGCAATGGGCAAAATCATAGGCAGCCACGTCCGCTGCTGCTACAATGGGCACAGAGCCTATCATCTCATCGTCTAAATACACCTGCATGCTGCCGATGATGTCGCCCTTAGCAACTGGTGCATAAAGTGGGGTTTGGTAAACGCACTTGGTTACAATCCTTTCCTGTTCCTCTTTTGTCAGCGTTTTGGACAAGCTTCCCTCTGTTATACCTTCTACCTCGCTGGAAAGCCCTTCCAGCACTGGCGTTACCCCCGTGGATTGCCCATCCTTTATCAGGTCAACCTGTTGATAGCTGGCAAAGGCATCGTCTAGCAGCGTTGCGGCATCTCCCCACATATCCTTTGCACCCAGCACAACCACAGCGATCCGGATTCCGTTGCGATCCGCTGCGCCCACATACGTTTTACCAGCGCTTTTGGTATATCCTGTCTTCACCCCAATGGCGCCCTCGTACTGCCATAAAAGTTTGTTTTTGTTTTGCCAAGATCGCGTTTCCCCCGCTCCATCCGGCTCTGCGGTATAGTTTTTGGTGGAAACGATCTTTACAAAGGTATCGTTGCGCAAAGCCGCCGCAGTAATCAGCGCCATATCGTGGGCCGTTGTGTAGTGTTTTTCATCTGGAAGGCCGTGCGGGTTGTTAAAATGCGTACCCGTACAACCAAGCTCCTGCGCTTTCTGGTTCATTTTTTCCACAAAAGCGTCCACGCTGCCTGCAACGTCGATGGCAATGGCCGTTGCGGCATCATTGCCGCTGCGTAGCATCAGCCCGTACAATAGATCCTCCAGAGAATACTTTTCCCCCGCTTTGATATAGATGCTGCTTCCCTCTACACCGGCTGCGGCGCCGGGAATGGTGACTACCTTTTTGATATCTGCATTTTCCAGCGCAATCAGGGCCGTCATAATTTTCGTAATGCTGGCCGGCTCTGATTTTTCATTTTCGTTCTTCGCCGCTAGGATCCGTCCTGTATCTATATCGATGACACAGGCGCTGTGAGAGGACACCTCTGGCATTGCTTTTCCTGCCGAATAGGGCATCCAAAGCATCAGCATCGCCAAGCATATCGCAATTTTCCGTTTCATCTTTACCCCCTATGCACTCTTCCTTGTTTCCTTTCGATATATTTCCAGTATATGCGTGCTTTTTCCGCGCAAGACAATAAATCGGAGCAAAAGAAGAGGAGCGATGCTTTTTTGCACCGCTCCTCTTTGCTGCGTCCGGCAGATCATTCCGATTCTGTTTTTGTTACGGAAACCGTCTGTTTGTAGGTAATGTCCTCATCACCGCAGGGTTTCTGTTCCACCGTTTCTGTGCAGCATTCCTCTTTTGTTTGTCCTTGCTTTTGTCCTTTTCCTTTACAGCCAAAATGTTTGATCAGGCCAATGAGCTGCGGGATCGCTTCGCTTACCCGTTCCATAGCGTGGTTGGATTCTACCGGCATCAAGCGTACCGTCTCATCCTCTACCACCACAAAGGCAACTGGGGATATGCAGATACCTGCGCCGCTGCCGCCGGCAAAGGGGTTTTCCGTCGCATCTTTATTGCTTTCCCGGATGCTGCCTCCCTTGCCATATTCTCCGCCGCCCGCTACAAATCCAAAGCTGACTTTGGAAATCGGCAAAATCACATTGCCCTGCCTCGTCTGAACCGGATCGCCGATGATGGTGTTAACATCCACCATCTGCTTGATCTGTTCCATTGCCGTTGTCATCATACTCTCAATGGGATGCATTTCGTTTTTCCCTCCAATGGTTGATCGGTATCAAAAGCCCTGCACCAATAATATGGACGAGAGGCACGCTTGCTATACATGAAATCCTTACAGCCAAGCAGTCTGTTTCAAAGCAAGGTTCACAGGCAAAAGCCTGTGCAAAGTCTCCCGGGCGCACATCACGCATAAAGCCTGCGATAAGGGCTCGGGTAATTCCGTTGGCTGCGCCGCAAATAAGCGCTGTTTGCGCTGCATCACCGGTGCCGAGCTTTGTTTTTACCTCGAGATCATAAAACGTTGTTTTTTTCAATAGATACTGTATCGAACGCCAGATCGTCCGCATCTTGATCTTAGTATTGTTTTTTCGTTGTTTCGGCGTCCAGGCCAGCCAAGGGACATGCCATTGAATCTCTTTGCGTAAGCCCGGCAGCCCTAAGGAAAGCGCTCCCTCTGTACCATACAGATCCGCTTCCGCTTCAATTTCTGCCTGAATGGGCAGCGTTAAGACAAACCCAACAGTAAAAGCCAGCAAAAAAAGCATACCAACCACCTCAACTTTGGGTTAGTATGCCCTGTTTTATTCATTTTACGCTCTCAGAGCGGCATCTCTTTCTGCTCTTTTTCTATCTCTGGCAAAGGCGGCAGTTCCGAAAGCGTAGACAGCCCAAAATGCCGCATAAACTCATCCGTTGTTCCATACATCATCGGCCGTCCTATCGTTTCCTTTCTGCCGACAGGCTCTATCAAGCGACGCTGTAAAAGGGTTCTCAGTGAGTAATCCGCCGATACGCCTTTGATGCCTTCAATTTCACTGCGGGTAACAGGCTGCTTGTATGCAACGATGGAAAGCGTTTCCAGCACCGATCTGGACAGCGTTCGTTCGGATAACGGCTTGAGCGCCGCTTGTACCTGCTCTGCATATTGCCGGCTTGTACGAAATTGCACTTTGTCTTCGATACGGATGATCTCTACGCCGCGCTGCTCTGCCAAATACTGCTGGGCCATACGGTCGATAAAACCGTCGCACTCCAATACCGTCATCTCCAGCGCACGGGCCAGATCTTCCAGCTGTACCGCTTCCCCTGCCACAAATAGTATCGCTTCCAGCGCACCTCTGGCCTGCGCATCATTCATGCCTTTTCCTCTTTCCCTTTTCCCTTATAGACGATTTCAATGGCGCCATATCTCTGGTTTTGGCTGGCGCCCGCCTCGCCGGCCGAAATCAATTCCAAAAGCGCTAAAAAGGTTGCAATGATTTCGTTGCGCGTTGCATGGATTGCAAACAATTCATCAAACCGCATGCGCCCCCGTTTGGATAAAAAGGCCCTTACATGTGCAATCTGGTGTCGCACAGTATACGGCTCTGCGCGAATCACGTTGATACGCGCCGGCCTTTGCTCTGCCTCTTTTTTTTGCGCAAGCAATTCCTGCAAAGCATCATACAGCGATTCTACGCTCACGCCTTCTAAGTTCAACGGGTCATCCTGAAACGCGTACTCTTCCGGCAGCTTATAGTAGCTTTGGGCCGCATGCGCTTCCATTTCATGCAGCGTATCCGAAACTTGCTTGATCCTTTTATACTCCTCTAGCTGTAAAATCAGCAGCGCCTCTGGATCTTCATCTTCCTCCACCTTTTCCGGCTTTGGCAGCAGGCTTCTCGATTTTATGTTGAGCAGCGTGGCGGCCATGGTCAAAAACTCTGTGGCCTGCTCCATATCCAACTGCTCCATCTGCTCTAAATAGGATAGATACTGATCCGTGATTTCAGATACAAAAATATCTTTGATGTCCACCTGGGCCTTTGCAATCAGATGCAAAAGCAGATCCAAAGGCCCTTCAAAGGACTCCAATTTTACCGCATACGTCATCGTTACAGGATCCAGGCTGTCAACAAATTGACAAAGTCCAAAACATAGCCGGAAAGGGCCTGGATCAATGCTTGCGTGGCAGGCAAATACAACAAGATAAACAGGATAATAAACCCGTAGCGGTTGAAAAAGCTTTCGAATTGCCACAGCTTACCAACGTCGATTTTCCCAATCAAAAGATTGCGTACCACCTTGTAGCCATCTAAGGGAGGAATCGGCAGCAGATTAAAGACCATCAAATTGATATTGATGATAATCGTATACTGCAGCATGATACGAATCACCGAGCCGAACGCCAGTACCTGAAATTTTATCAATAGATAATAAATCAGCGCGCATACCACCGCTACAATGAAATTCATCGTAACGCCGGCCAAAGAAACTAGGATCTCTCCTTTACGCCTGTCTTTATAGTTGTTTGGATTGATCATGACCGGCTTGCCATAGCCAAAGCGAAACAGCAGCAGCATAATAAATCCCAGCGGATCGATGTGCGCAAACGGGGAAATCGTTACCCGCCCCTGGTTTTTGGGAGTCGGGTCGCCCAGCTTATAAGAAACATATGCATGGGCATATTCATGGAATGTGAGACCTATGATAATGCCGGGCAAAGTGAGAAGCATCGCGTACAAAAACGAGCCCGGGTCTCGAAATAATTGGTTAATCCCCATATTCTTCTCCTAACCATGCCGGGATTTGCTCAAAGCGCGTCATGTCCTCGAGCGTTTGTCCCTTTACGATGACGCCATGCTTTCCATTTTCCACCATCACTACCGTGGGAATCGGCAGCTTGTTATAGTTGGACGCCATTGCATAGCAGTAGGCACCGGTGGCAAACATCGCCAAAACATCGCCCTTCTGTGCTTTGGGCAGCGGCGCCTCCATCATCAAAATATCGCCGCTTTCACAGCAACGCCCAACTACGCGGGCTTTTTCCTCCACGGCATCATTCATTCGATTGGCCAGCAC
>UREB01000080.1 GCA_900546685.1 uncultured Eubacteriales bacterium
ACGCTCTTCCGATCTAGCTGTATGCCTCAAAGCCTTCGATCCTTCGTTTGTCCAATCCATCCGCTTTTGCGGTAAATAGCGTATAGTAACCCTGCTCGTTGAGCTTATCGATGGTTACTGGCGAACCATTGATAAAAATCAAATGATAGCCTGCCCGCGAAAACAGATCCGAAAGATATCCACGCCCGATCTTCCCGGCCCCAACAATTGCAATTTCCTTGCTTCTCATGAAACGATTCACCTCTCCAAAATATTGCTCCGCCTTTTGCGGCTAAGGACAAACTCATGTGCCGAATACCAATTCCTTCCCATCGTTCATGACCGTGACCCTGCCATCTTTGAGCGTAACGCTGGTCACAAAGCCGTCGGAGAAAAATCCGTCGGATTCAAAGATGCTATTTGGCTTTTCCTCTACGTTTTCATATACCGCATAGGAAAGCTCTTCCTGTCGGAATCTCATTTGAATCAGCTGATGCGTGCTGCCGCCATCATCGGTATAAAATTGTTGCACTTGATACAAGCCGTCTTGCTTTTTAACCTGCAGCCAGTTTTCTAAAACAGGAACGCCGCCCTGCTGGATGCTTTCTGTCTTAACATCCATTTGGCTGCCGTCTTCAAGCAGGGTAGCAGAATGTGAAATCGTTGTAACAGTATCGTCGCTTTCGGCCATCTGTTCCTGAAAGGCGTATTTGTATACACCGTTTTCCAGCACCAGATCACCGCTGCCCCCATTTTCAGAGGTCATATGAAAGCCTGTTTCTGTCTTTTTCGATTGTACCATAGATTGCAGCAAATCTACAAGCCCATCATCCGCTCGAAAATTCGGGGTGAATAGCGAACTGATGAGGTTGGTATAATCCGTTTGCCCTTCCTCCGGCTGATAGGTCTCCATGATTTCATTCGCCTTTGCTATGCTGTAATCCCTCTGGTTCATATAGTCTATGATCGCATTGTTAAGCGGATTCTCTCCGGCCGCTGCCGAAGGCGCCGGTGCTACCGTGGGCACAGGCTCCTCTGCCTGCCCGCCGCAACCCGACAACACCACTAAGCAAACCACAGACAACAGAACACCGACCATATGCTTGATGTTTCTCAATCTTGCCTCCTCCGATCTGCCAAAAAACAACAACGTAGCCATTCCCTAGGTGGGAATGACTACGTTCATGATACCCCTTATTTTTCCTATCTGCAACACATTTCGGCGATTTCGTACAGTTCTGCATCCACTTCCTTGCGCATATTGACCGCTTCTTTGAGCGAAACTGCCACCACGGTGGTTCCCGCCAAGCCTACCATCTTTCCATAATCATGCGCCATAGCAAGATCCGCTGCCTTCACACCCAGACGTGTCCCCAACACCCTGTCAAACAAGGTAGGCGCGCCGGATCTCTGTAGATGCCCCAGCACGATATGCCGGGTTTCCAGCCCCGTTTTTTCTTCAATGGCCTCCGCCAGCCGCTGCCCAATGTTGCGTTCCGGATATTTGTAGTTGCCAAATGAATCCTTTTCCAAACGTTCCAGGTCTTCATCCAGCCCCTTGATCCTCGTTGCCTCTGCCAGCGCCACAATGCTGTAATGCTTTCCTTCGTCGTAGCGTTTTTTTACACGCCGGCATATTTCCTCTAGCGACAACGGAAATTCAGGAATCACGCAGACATTCACATTGGCCGCAATGGCGCTCTGCACTGCAATCCAGCCGGTATTGCGCCCCATGATCTCCACCACCATAACACGGGAATGGCTGGAAGCCGTGGTACATAGGTCATCCATCGCACGCATTGCCGTGTTTGCCGCCGTATCAAAGCCAAAGGTATAGTCGGTACAGTTTAGGTCGTTGTCGATGGTCTTGGGTACACCAATCATTGGCAGCCCCAGTTCTACCAATTGGTTGGCCACGCCTAGGGTATCGTCTCCGCCGATGGCCACGATACATTCCAACCCAAGACTTTCCATGCTACGCCGGACAAGCGCCGGTCCGTTTTCCATCTTCATCACGTTGGTCCGGCTGGTTCTGAGAATCGTGCCGCCCAGTCCCTGAATGCTCTCCACCTCTGCGGTGTCCATCCAGTGTCCATCCTGTTCTATTACGCCGCGCCATCCTTCATGATAGCCAAAAACCTTTACATCCTGCATGGCACAACGTTCCACCACGCCACGGATTACGGCGTTTAGGCCAGGGCAGTCTCCTCCGCCTGTCAAGATACCAATTTTTTTCATTGCGTCGTACGCCTCCTATAAAGGTGTCAAAACACTTGATGACTGCACTATAACGAAGAATGAAAAACAAAGTCAACCATCGTTTATAAATGCACAATTTTTTTCGTTTGGTCATATGTTTGTGCCCCGTAGCACAAATCAGAAAGGCGCCTTTGATGTTTGGCATTTGCATTTGTTTTTGTTTTGTTTCACAATAGAGAAAAACAAGACAAAAACAAAGTGGATATGAGGTACTCTCTAATGAAAAATTTCCTAATTCTTCACGGTCCTATGGGCGTTGGCAAATCCACTGTCAGCCGCCATGTTTGCCACCTACTTCAGCCCAGTGCATTGCTGGAAGGGGATTGGTGCTGGCAGATATTCCCTTTTTGTCCTCATGAAGAAAACAAGGAAATGGCTCTTAAACATATGATCTATCTGTTGAATTCATATCTCCATAATAAGAACATTTCCTATTTAGTCTTCAATTGGGTGCTCCAGGATGACAAAATTTTTCAAAAAATTCTCCCTTTTTTGGATCTTTCCCATGCTAAGGTGCATCGTTTTGCCCTTCTTTGTGAGGAAAAGGCTCTGGAAAAAAGGCTGCAAAAAGATATTTCAGCTGGGCTTCGGGAGGCAGACAGCATTGCCCGAAGTCTTTCCTATCTACCGTTATATGCACAGACAAAAAGTCAGGTCTTGGATACCACAAACCTTTCTCCCGAGCAGGTTGCAAAGCGCATCGCTCATTTGGTACTTATGAGTCAGGAGTGATATTTATGTTTTCTGCCATACACCACGTCGCCTTGATTGTCTCTGATTATCAAAAAGCTAAGCACTTTTATGTCGATATTTTGGGCTTTGAAATTCTACGAGAAAACCACCGGAAAGACAGCAAAGATATAAAGCTAGATCTTAGGCTAGACGGCTGCGAATTGGAGCTGTTCTATAAACCGGATAGCCCTTCCCGCCCATCCTATCCCGAGGCTAGAGGCCTCCGCCATCTGGCCTTTCATGTAGCATGTCTTGAGGATTGTATTCAATATTTATCCCTTCATAACGTCAAAACAGAACCCATCCGTATTGACCCTTATACCGGGCGACGTTTTACCTTTTTCTTTGATCCTGATTTGCTACCGTTGGAGCTATACGAATAAATGATCATACAAAAAAGGCTGGCAATGCCAGCCTTTTTATATTTTTATTTGCTGCCGTTGATATGCAGGAGTTTGAATAGCTCTACGATCACCAGCGGCGCGAACGACAACCCAGCAACCCACAGCCACTGTGTACCGTTTAAGATTGCCGTGCTAAACAGGCCGTGGAACGGCGGGATCAGCAGTACGCACAACATAATTGCCAAAGAAGCGAGCGTAGCCAGAATGAACTTGCTGTTCAGCCCTACTGCGTTGGAGAATACGCTATGCTTGACGCTGCGCACATTGAAAGCATGCACCAGCTGGCTCAGCGCCAGCACTGCAAACGCCATGGTGCGCGCTACATCGATGCTGCCCGATTCCATACCGATGCAGAACGCTGTCAACGATAGCAACCCGATCATAATCCCCTGGTAGCAGATACGATAAATCATTCCGCCGCTAAATAACTTATCCTTCATGTTTTTACGCGGCTGCATGATATCCTTTTCCGCCGGGTCTACCCCTAGCCCCAAGGCCGGTAGGCTGTCTGTCACTAGATTGACCCATAACAGATGCACCGGCAGCAGCGGTTCCTCCCAGCCAAGCATTGTTGCAATGAACAGTGTAAGGATTTCTCCGATGTTGCTGGAAAGCAAGAATGCAATGCTTTTGAAAATATTATCATAGATCCGGCGGCCTTCCTCCACAGCGGATACCACCGTTGCAAAGTTATCGTCCGTCAAAATAATGTCTGCCGCCTCTTTGGCTACCTCGGTGCCTACGATGCCCATGGCACAGCCAATATCCGCATTTTTCAACGCCGGCGCGTCATTGACGCCATCCCCTGTCATGGCGGCAATGTGTCCCTTAGATTGCCAAGCTTTTACGATGCGCACCTTATGTTCCGGCGAAATACGGGCGTATACCGCAATGTTTTCCACCCGCTGTTCCAGTTCTTCGTCGCTGAGCTGATCCAGCTCTTGCCCTGTCAGAGCTTCTTTGCCCTCTGTCAAAATGCCCAGGCTCTTTGCAATGGCCACAGCTGTCGTCTTGTGGTCTCCTGTGATCATAACCGCCTGGATCCCTGCTTGACGACAGGTTTCTACTGCTTTTTTCGCTTCCTCGCGCGGCGGGTCTATCATGCCCGTCATACCCACGAAGACCAACTCCTGCTCTAGGGCCTCCAGTTCATCCTCCTGGGTGGGGAGTGCCTCGATAGGCTTATATGCCATTGCCAAAACGCGCAAAGCCTGCTCTGCCATCTCATCGTTTGCTTGCAATATCTGCTGCCGTTTATCCTCCGTCATCGGCACAGCCTGCCCGTTTTCCCATATCATGGTGCAACGGCTCAACAGCACATCTGGCGCACCTTTTGTATAGGAAACCCACTGATTCGGTGCCAGTTCATGCACTGTACTCATCAGCTTTCGATCGGAATCAAATGCACGTTCTGCAACACGCGGCGTTTTCTCTTCTTCCGCCTGCTTTTCTACGCCTACAACTTGGGCGCCCTCCATCAACGCAATTTCTGTCGGGTCTCCAACGGCTATAGCTCCACCATCCTTTTGCGTAAAGCGCGCATCGTTGCAAAGCGCCGCAATGCGATTCAGCAGCTGCACACCCTCTGCGTCCAGCGTATTTCGCTCTGCCATCGGCGCCTTTTTTCCCTCTACATATAAGTGTGTGACGGTCATCTTATTCTGCGTCAAGGTCCCCGTCTTATCCGAACAGATGACCGTTGCGCTTCCCAGCGCCTCCACAGAGGGCAGCGTACGGATGATGGCGTTGCGCTTTACCATGCGCTGTACGCTCATGGCCAGCACAATGGTAGAAATGGCCGGCAACCCTTCCGGAATAGCCGCTACAGCCAAAGAAACCGCCGTAAAGAACATATCCAGCATGCCCTTGCCATACAGCAGGCCTACCCCAAAGATGACAATACAAATGCCAATGGCCGCCATGGCGAGCACCTTACCCAGCTTTGCCAGCTTCATTTGCAATGGCGTCGGCCTTGTTTTCTCGCTCATCAGCATATCTGCAATCCGGCCTACTTCGGTATTCATCCCTGTCTCTACAACGATCCCGGAACCACGGCCGTAGGTCACTACGCTGGAGGAGAACGCCATATTGATGCGATCGCCCAACGGTGCTTTTTCCTCCAGAATCGCAGTTGCATCCTTATCCACCGGCAAAGATTCGCCCGTTAAGGCTGCCTCCTGTACCTTAAAGTTCGCCGTCATTACCAACCGAACATCTGCCGGCACAACGTCGCCGGCCTCCATCAATACCAAATCGCCCGGCACAAGCTCTTTTGCCGGCACGCTGATTTCCTTCCCGTCACGAATCACCTTTGCCACGGGGGCAGACAATTCCTTTAGCGCATTGAGAGATTTTTCCGCTTTTTTCTGCTGGATCACGCCAATGACAGCGTTGAGTATCACGATAAACAAAATGACGGCGGAATCAATCACTTCTCCCAAAAAAGCAGAAATGGCCGCAGCCGCGAGCAGTACCAAGATCATTACATCCGTCATCTGCTCCAAAAACAACTTACCCACGCTCTTGGGCTTTTTATGCCTCAATTCATTGAGCCCATGTTTCTGCGTGGCGCTCCGCACCTGTTCCGCCGAAAGGCCCTGTTCTGTGCTCTGCAAAGCATCTCTCGTTTGCTCTACAGTCTTTGTGTGCCATAGTTCCATACCTTCTACTGCCTCCTATGTTTGCTTTTTTAGGCGCAAAAAAACCTTTGCTCCTAGTAGGAACAAAGGTCTTACTCTCAAAAGCTGATTGCTGCCCGGGCTGAAGGCCGAGTTGACGAACAGCAAAACCGATATGGCGAGTTACTCCCCTTCGTTATTTCTACATACTATACCACAGCAAATTGGTAATTGCAAGAAAGTTTTCATTATGTTAACAGCAAGGGTAGCACCAACACCAGGGCAACCCCTGGAATACCCAGGGTGCCGGCGATCAAGGCCGTAAAAGGATTCAGCGCAGCATGAAGGCCGATCAGCCCTCCAAAGAGATTGACAAGATACAGCACAACGCCGCCAATGATACCATTGAGCAGCAGCCGGCCAATCCAGCGTGCCGGCTTTCCCAAAATCTTTCCCAACAGAAAAATAATGCAAAGCGCCGCAAAAAATGCCACCACAGTAGAAACGGAAACCTCCATGCAGCCACACGCCTTTCCTTTTTGTTCCTACTATATGTTTATTTTTGTCCGATTATGTCAGCTGGCTCCTCCGAAAGCCGTTGCTTTTGCTGCATCATGTGGCGGATGGCTAGCCTATCCAAGCGCTTGGTTTCCTCCATCATGGGATCGCTCAGTGGGATGGTCTGCATTAGAATTGGATGCTCTTGCCATGATCTGATCTCCCCGCGTTTGGCACACTTTATCATATATTCATACCTATGCTGCGCCGCTTTCATCTCGTAGATTGCAAACTCTATTAAATCCGGATCCGAGACATTGTCGAAATAGTTCTGGGCATCCTTCCATGCCGCCAAGGCTTTTTCCAGATATGCGGCATCCTCTTTTTCTATCATCTTTTGCTTGCTACCTAGCATACGAGGGCCTCCTTTTCGTTTTTTCCAAGTATATCCAAAAAGGTCCTCTTTATACGCACAGGCACAAATCCACAAAACTCTCCATTCTTTGCGCAATGCGTGTGCGCTTGTATCTGCTATGGCCCTTGTCTACCAAGAAGCCTTCTCTTGTACAAGAAAAAAGGCCAAATGCATCATTCAGCCTTTTTCCCCTTTTCCGTAGTCTGCTCCATCAGCAGCATTTGCAGATACAGCTTGTTGGCAAAAGCGCCCGCCAATGCCTCAAGCATATTGGGGGTCTCTTCCTTTGATTCTTCCAGCATCACTTGGTTTCCAAAGGTCTGCCTCAGCTTTTTTTCCAAAATGCAGCAAAATCTATCATACAGTGTCTCTATATTCTCTGCTGCTCTCAATTTCTCCATCATGGCTTGTATTTCAGAAAGGCTAAGTACTTGCTTTGCAATGCAGACCATTGTCAAATTTGCCAGATGCTCTTTTTCATATTTTTTCTTTATCGGTGCCGGAATCACCTTATGTTTTACATAGTTGTTGATCATCGTGCTGGTCAGGTTCTTATCCTCCGGCCCGCACGCAATCAGACAA
>UREB01000081.1 GCA_900546685.1 uncultured Eubacteriales bacterium
TGCTCTTCCGATCTTGCATGATCGTGGACATTGGCGGAGGAACGGCAGAGGTAGCGACGATTTCGCTTGGCGGCATTGTGGCGGCAAAATCCGTGCGTTGCGGAGGCAATAAGATCGATCAGGCGATTTCCGATTATGTGCGCCGCGTATACAACATGATGGTAGGGGAGCGCACGGCAGAGCAGATCAAAATCAATATCGGCAATGTATACCAAGAGGAGGAAGAGCGGTATATGGAGATCCGGGGACGTGACCTGGTAAATGGCCTTCCTTGTACAGCAACGATCAGCAGTGCAGAAATCAGAGAGGCACTGAGGGAGCCTGCACAAACCATTGTAACAGCGGTAAAACAAGCCCTGGAGCAAACCCCGCCGGAACTGTCCGGGGATATAATGGAGACAGGCATTGTATTGTCTGGAGGCACCTCCGCCTTAAGGGGATTGGATCGTTTGATTAGTTTGGAAACGGGGATGCCAGTACGGTTGGCAGACGACCACATGGAATGCGTGGTCAAAGGAACAAGTATGGTTATAGACGGCGCGGCGGCCATCTATCCCAAGACCACACCTTCGGTAACGGAGTCGGCCGGATGAATCCATATTTCAAATTCGTAATATTTATGCTATACTTACAGGGGAACTGAGGGAGATCCTTGGATCCCCTTCTATTTTCTAAAAATTTGCAAGAGGGACAAGTATGCGTCTTTTTAATAATAAACCGCTGTTGATTACCATCGTGATTACAATCATTTTGGTATTGTTGCTATTCATCATTCCAGGCGGCGCGAAGATTTCTGGTGTGGAAAGTGTACCGGGAGGCGTGGCTGCAGGTGCGCAAAGCTTTTTAAGCAGGGTGACGAACAGTGTCGGCTCATTTTTCTCCAATTTGTTTGGAGGGAACAGCATAGAGCAGGAGAATGAACAGCTTAAAGAAGAACTGATACAGGCCCAGCAAAAAATTCAGGGCATGAGCGAATTGGAGGCAGAAAATCAACGCCTACAATCCTTGCTAAATTATGTAGAGCGTACGCCGGAGTACTCTTACATCACCGCGCGCGTTACCGCCAAGGATCCAGGGTACTATTTTGATGTTTTTGTCGTCAATGCCGGGTTTAACAATGGAGTAGAGGTCAACGATGCGGTAATTACGCCAGACGGCTTGGTGGGACGTGTGACGGAAGTAGGAGGTACATGGTCCAAAGTGATGGCGATCATTGATTCCAGAAGCTCTGTATCAGCTACGGTAGAGCGTACCAGGGACAATGGGATCATCAACGGGATAGACCAGTCGGAAGGTTCGTCAGGACTTTGTGAGATGGCTTTCCTGCCGCTGGAAGCAGAACTGCTACCGGGCGACAGTGTCATTACAAATGGGCTGGGGGGCCTTTTCCCCAAAGGCATCATCATAGGCCAAGTGGTTGAGGTATCAGAAGAGGCGGGCAGCACGGGCAAAACAGTGCGCATCAAGCCAGCTGTGGACTTTTTGCATCTGGAAGAGGTACTGATTGTAAAAGAGAAGACAACAGAAGGGAATGAGGGCGACGCGGTAACGGCAACCCCCTCCGCAACCCCTTCGGCTCAGCCTTCTGTCACACCTACCGCTACACCGCAGGAGACGCAGTGATGGCTAAAAAAATCATACTGTTTTTCCTGATTGTTTTGACCGTTGGCCTTGACAGCACTTTGATCCCGAGCTTTGCGGTTTGGGATATACAGATTAATTTGACGCTGTGCGTCGTCGTGGCGCTGGGTATTGTTTTTGGGCCAATGACCGGCACAATAACGGGGCTTTTAGCAGGCTATATCATGGATTTGCTTTTTGGCCCTGCGCGCGGATTTTATATGTTGATTTATATGTTGGTCGGTTATATATCGACTACCATTTTTTCCAAGGGTTTACAGGACAGCCTAGTATTATATAGCTTGTTTGTAGGCTGTACATATGTGGTCAAAGAACTGGCCACAATGCTGCTCACATTGCTAATGGGGGTAAATGTGGGCAGTGTGCCAACGCTGTTGGTGCGGTATATTTTGCCGTCAGCGGTGTTGACGGGGTTGGTAGGATATGTGGTGTATCGTTTGATCCGTGCTATGGCGCAGCTCAATGTGATGCGCAACCGCAAGAAAAAGACAGGGCTTGGTTGACGGTTAAACACGGAAGAGGGGCTGTTGTGTGGGTAACAACTTACGGCAAATTCACCGGTTATTGTGGATTATTTTGGCGGCGTTGATTTTTTTAATGGCAAGCCATTTTAATCTGGCAATTATACAGGGAGAAAAATATTCTGAAAGAAGCATAGAAAATAGGACGAGGACAATCTCGGTGATGGGTAGCCGCGGGCGTATATTGGATACGAACGGGGTTCCTTTGGCGTACGACAAAACCAGTTATAACATTAACTTTTATCGAGATCCCTACCAAACGGGGGAAAAGTGGCGTGCCATCTATACCAATATCATTATGGAAACCATAGAGATATTGGAGAAAAATGGGAATAAAGTCATCGATGAACTGTCCATACAAAAGGATGAAAACGGCGAGCTTACCTATTATTGGGGCGGTATTACCGATGAAGATGCAATCAAAAGAAGAAAAGAGCTTTGGTGTGGTAATATGACCATTTCCGAGGATGCCACTGCAGAAGAGGCCTTTAATACGCTGCGGCAGCGTTATATGATCCCGGATGATGTGGATTATGAGATGGCCCATAAAGTGCTCTCGATTTGGCAAGAGGTACAAAACCTTGCTTTCAAGAGTTATGTGCCCGTTACCATCGCACAGGATGTGGATGCAAACTCCGTGGCGGAAATTACAACACGAAGTACTGAATTGATAGGTATGAGCGCTGAGCAAAGCTATACGCGTGTGTATCCAAAGAATACGACAGCGGCGCATATTGTAGGATATATGGGGAAAGTATATTCAGAAGAGGAATTGGCAGAGCTGGAGGAAAAAGGGTATAGCACCGATGCGACGGTAGGGGTTTCCGGCGTAGAAGCAACGATGGAAGAGCAGCTTAGCGCTGCCATCGGTACGCGGGTAGGCAAACAAAAGGCGGAGGTAAACAGCCGAGGCAAGGTAACGAGAATATTGGAAAGCACAGAGCCGCAATCTGGCAACGATGTTATGCTGACCATAGACTACGAGCTCCAACAAAAGCTGGAAAGCGCGCTGGAAAACAATATCAAGATCATTCGGCAAGAGCAGGAGAAGCTCTATAATCAAAACTATGCCAAATACGAGGAAAAAGAGCAGGATAGGGGCGGTACAAAAACCAAGTTTGCCTCTATGGGCGCTGCCATTGTAATGGATGTAAATACCGGCAATGTTCTTGCCGTGGCAAGTTATCCATCGTTTGATCCCAATATGTTTATCGGAGGGATCAGCGAAGCGGATTACCAAGCGCTGAATGATCCGGATACGGCGCCGCTGTTCAATAAAGCCATTTCCAGCGCTTCAGAGCCTGGCTCTATCTTTAAGCCTGTGACTGGCTATGCCGCATTGATGGAAGGCGTGATTACGCCGGAAGAGACCATCGACTGTCAAGATGAATATACACCTGCTGTGCAACAAGGTAAGGCACCTGGTTGTTGGACAGACTATCCTCAAAATCATCAGGGCGAGAATATTGTAAAGGCATTGAAAGATAGTTGTAACTATTATTTTTATACCGTATCTGACAGGATGGGTATAGACAAGCTGACAAAGTGGGCAGATACGTTCGGGCTATCCTCTAAAACGGGCATTGAACTGCCCGGCGAAGTGACCAGCCATGTGGCCAACCAGCAGGTATTGTATGATAATACCAAAGAAATCAACGGCGGACAGCTCAACAGCAAGCCGTATCTGGTACGGTTATCTGTGGAAAAGCAGCTGAAAAAGTATGGGTTGATGCGCGGCGTTACCTATACGGATGAACAGGTGGAGCGCTGTGCTACCAGGATCGTACAGTTGGTGGGTACCTCTACCAATATTGGTCCGCAGATACGTTCCATCATGCGCGAGGAATTGGATATTCCAGAATCTACCTCCTATGCCAGGAGATGGCATCAGGAAATCAACTCTATCCTATACGAGATTACGTGGAACAGGGTCCAAACTATTTTGACG
This sequence comes from uncultured Eubacteriales bacterium, assembly GCA_900546685.1. Taxonomy (GTDB): domain Bacteria; phylum Bacillota; class Clostridia; order Christensenellales; family QAND01; genus UMGS1975. The sequence continues at coordinate 4,111 of UREB01000081.1, forward strand.
GGCATCGGGCAGAGCGTTACGGCGGTTACGCCAATCGCGGTTGCAAGATATATTTCAGCTATTGCAAACGGCGGCAATGTCTATGAAGCAAGTATCATCAAAAAGGTTGTTGCGCCGGATGGAAGCACAGTGGAGCAAAATGATCCGAAGGTTGTAAGCACACTGGGAGATACCAAAGGATACCTTGAATACATCAAAGAAGGGATGCATGAGGTAGTATCGGCAGAGGACGGTGGTACGGCAGCGGATATCTTTACAGGCTTTGAGTATACCAGCGACATAGCTGCTAAGACAGGGACTGCACAGGTCAGTCAAATTGACTTGGAAAACTCTGCATGGTTTGTGGCATTTACTCCCTTTGAGCAAGCAGAGATTGCTGTCGTCGTATTTATTCCCAATGGATATGCTGGCTCTATGGCGGGTTATACGGCTAGGGACATCATTCAATTCTATCGGGACAGACAAAAACAGCAAACCAATACCACGGTGACAACGCCGGGCGGTATGGTCGAATAGAAAAGAGGCACCTATGGCGAAGTTACTAGATAGATCCGGGTGGAAGAAAATAGATTGGCTGCTCATTGCCAACATTGTGGCGCTTGTGATTGTGGGGCTTATTAGCATAACGGCAGCTACGGCCGATCCGGCAACGGGGGAAGAGGTTACCCTAGCGGATAAGATTGCAAACCTAAACTTTTCTACGGTATGGCGTCAATGCGTTTGGTTTTTGGTGGGTATAGTAGCTATGGTGGCTGCTTTTAGCATAGACTATAATTATCTCAAAGAGATTACCCCCATCATTTATTGGATCAATATCATTATTTTGTTGTTACTGTTTGTACTGGCGACAGCGACAAATAATACGGTAAGTTGGTATAAATTCGGCAATATTGGCTTTCAGCCCAGCGAATTGGCGAAGATCTCAACGATTTTAATGCTGTCCAGAGCTTTGGCTGCACGTTCAGGCGACGAGAAGATTACTTCGTTTCGGGAGTTTTTCCATTTGGTAAAATATGCGGTCATTCCCTTTGTACTGATCGCAGTACAGCCGGACTTGGGGACGGCTATGGTGGTAGCATGTATCACCATTGGGATATTCTTTGTGGCCCGTGTAGATAAAAAGATCGTTTTGTCCTGCATTGGGGCGGTGGCAGCGATTCTTCCGGTTGCATGGCTGTTTATGAAAGATTATCAGCGAAACCGTATCCTTGTGTTTTTTGGCCTCGCGCAAGACTCTGCCAGCCAATACAATGTTAACATGTCTAAAATGGCCATTGGCAATGGCCAGCTGACGGGCAACGGACTATTTGGCACAGGCGGTATGAGCCAGCTGAATTGGGTGCCGGTAAAAGAATCCGACTTCATTTTTGCCGTAACAGGGGAGACCTTTGGATTTATCGGCGGATTGATCGTGGTGCTTTTATTTGGGCTACTGTTGTGGAGAACGATTTCCATAGCGCTTCGATCACGCGATAAATATGCCATGTATGTGGTTGTGGGTGTGGCCTGTATGATCTTTGCGCATGTGTTTGAAAACATTGGCATGGCTATGGGTGTTATGCCTGTTACTGGTATCCCGCTTCCGTTCATCAGCTATGGCGGCTCTAATATGCTGACCAATATGCTGGCTTACGGCATTGTTTTGAATATTGCGACCAAGTGGTAGTGCATATATGAAAAAAAGAGCCTGTTCAGGCTCTTTTTTTGTTCTATTTTACACGGATTCCACATACATATAGCCAAGAGGATGTATAGGAAGAGGTGTCATAATGGATCAAAAGCCGAACAAAGCCACATTCGTATCAAGGGATGTGCAGTCTTCTGCACAGCTACACATAGGACAAACAGAACCGCAGGAAAAACAACAGGCTCCTCTTTTTTTTGACAGAGAGGCTGTACGTAAGCGACATACACGCACATACAGGTCATCATTTCATGCGCAGAGAACAAAAAGACCGTATCGAAAACAGACGACAAAAGGAACATCTACTTATAAAAGCCGTGCAATCCGCCGTATAGCAATCTGCTGTGCCATAGCAATTGGATGTGTGGGCCTGAAATACATAAAGCTTCCGTTTGCTGAGCAGGCAACAGATTTTTTGAAAAACGCCTTTACCTATGATTTGGATATCGAAGAATCGATTGGCAAGCTGCATTTTGTAGAAAAGATTTTTCCGGATGTGAAGGCTGTGTTTGGAGACAGGCAACAATTCAGCTATCCTGTTTCCGGAGCTATCATCCAAAAATTTGGAGAGGATGGCAAGGAGTATATCCAATTTCAGGCTGAGCCCAAAGCAGAGGTGGTATGTGCGCTGGATGGGCAGGTTGAAAAAAGGGGAATCAATGATACCCTGGGAAAGTACCTAAAGATTCGTCATGCAAATAATCTGACCACCGTCTATTATGGGATGGAGGAATCCCCTTTGGCGGAGGGGGCAGAGGTAACGCAGGGGCAGGCGCTGGGAACGCTGGGCGATAATGGATTATTGTGTTTCCAGGTATTGTCCGGTGATGCGGCGCAAGACCCGCAGAAGTATTTGGGGGTCAAATAAGATGAAGCTGATGCAGACTGGCCGTATCTTTTGGCAGATCAGCCCCTTATTGATCTTTATGTTTTTACCGGCGCTGGCCTTTGGGTTTTGGAGCGCCCTGGCGGCGACACTGCTGGCGCTACTCTTGCACGAACTGGCACACGTATTGGCGGGAAAATTGCTGAAAGTGAATACTTTTAAGATCGAGCTTATGCCGTTTGGCGGCGTTTCACTGATGGAATCCTGCAAGCCATGGAAGATGGCGCTAATCGCAATGGCGGGGCCGCTATGCAATGCGCTGATCGTGCTATGCTTTTTGCCCTTGGTAAAATACAATCCGTATGAATGGCTATGCGTATTTTTACAGGCCAATTTGGTGATTGCTATCTTTAACCTGATGCCGGCCTTTCCCTTAGACGGAGGCCGGGTACTGGTCTGTATGCTTTCCCCTGTGTTGGGACAGACCTTTGCAGAACGCATCTGCTCTATATTCGGTATGTTGTTGGGGCTATTTTTGGCCGGTGCCGGCATTGCGTGTGTGTTTTATCTGGGACAAATCAATCTTTCGCTGTTGGCAGTAGGGATGTTTTTGTTTTTAGCTGCGTTGCGACAAGGAAAACCCAGTCCATACGCAGCGCTGGTGCATGAAAATGCAAAGAAAAGGCAGATTCATAAAAAACCGCTAAAGGATCAGCGGATCGTGATGCACATGGATATGACGGCCCAAAAGGCAATGGAAAAATTTCGCAAGGGGGTATACACCACGGTTACGGTGGTAGACTACGACTTGAAGTTTTTGGGAACGCTGGGAGA
>UREB01000082.1 GCA_900546685.1 uncultured Eubacteriales bacterium
AAACGCGCCTTACAGGAGAGGCAATCCATTAACGGATCGGAAAATCCGCCCACATGGCCAGAGGCTACCCACACCTGAGGATTCATGAGAATGGCGCTGTCAAGCCCCACGTTATACGGGCTTTGGCGCACGAATTTTTTCCACCAAGCCTGCTTTACGTTGTTCTTCATTTCTACGCCCAGCGGACCGTAATCCCAAGAGTTGGCAAGGCCGCCGTAGATCTCGGAACCAGGATAGACAAAGCCCCGATTTTTGCATAGCGCAACCAGCTTTTCCATTGTAACCGTCGACATAGTGCAATTCCTCCAAAATAAACGGATAGACTCCGAAAAATATTCTACTGCTTATCATATCAAAAAAAAGAAAAAAAGCAAAGGGAGAAACTTTCTTTGCACCTTTTGCCCGCGGCCATCGTAGTATAAAGCGAACTGACAATCAAGCCGGTTCAAAAGTATTTTTCTCAAGGAGGAACATTTTATGGGTTGCTTTGGTGGAAATGACAATTGCTTACTGTACATTCTTCTGTTGTGCTGCTGCTGCGGTGGAAACGGCTGCGGAAACGGGTTCGGCGGTTTCGGAAATGGCAACAGCTGCTGCGATCTGATCATCTGGTTGCTGCTCCTGAGCTGCATCTGCGGCGGAAACTCCGGTTGCGGCGACGCAACGCCTTTTGGCGGTAGGGGCTGTGGCTGCGGCTGCTAAGCGGTCTTAACGCTCCTGAAAAGGGCTGGGAAACCGGCCCTTTTTTCTTGTAATCTTGTAAGTAGAATACTATTTGCTGTTTCGCTTATCATAAACTATAACGAATCCGACCAAAAGGGAGTATGGGCGTGAAAGCAAATATAAAACGGAATATCATGTATGCGGTATGGGCCGTAGCCTGGGTTGCGGTCGCGGCACTGCTATCCTATCTTTGGAATGATACACAGAGCCAATGGTATATGTCGCTGGTAAAACCAGCCTTTCAACCGCCTGGTTTTGTGTTTGCCATAGCCTGGAGCATTCTGTATGCGCTGATTGCCGCCGATCTGTTTTTATTGTTTCGGGCAGGAGGATCAGCCAGGATTATCTATCCTTTGATACTAACCTTATTTTTAGGCGCGTTGTGGAATTATGCTTTTTTTGCCAAGGAAAATGCCTCGGCGGGCGTACTGATTTTGGCGCTTGCTGTGGCTAGCTGCATATATACGGTATGGCAGGCCTATAGAAAAAGACCGCTGTATGGCTGGCTGCTTTTGCCCTGGCTGCTGTGGCAATCGTACGCGTTGGTGCTCAACTATACCATCTATATGATAAATTAAAGAGAAGTTAGCAGAGGAGAAACGGGCGTAAAACTGCGCCCGTTTTATTGTTTTATCCCGACAGACCTGGTATAATAAACGCAACTTTTGTCTAATTCTGAAACGCTGGGACGAAGTTTTCATTGGCCCAATGCAGTTTATAAGGCTGGGGCGGGGAAAAGGAGGCATCTAGTATGCTGCTTGCTATGGATGTAGGCAACTCAAATATTAAAGTAGGGTTGTTTGAGGGAGAAAAGCTGATTTCCAGCTTTCGCATCACGACCAATGCAGACCGAAGCAGCGATGAATACGGCCTGTTGATCATTCACTTTCTATCATATTTGAACCGAACGGCAGATGAAATAGAGGGCTTTATCATTGCAACGGTACAGCCGCAGCTGCGCTACACCCTAGATCGAATGACGCACACCTTTTTCCGGTGCCATCCGATGTTCGTTTCCTACCAGCTGAATCTGGGCATCAAGCTGCAATATGATTCGCTGCCGGCCTTGGGGGCGGATCGCATTGCCAATGCCGTGGCAGGGTACGAATTGTATGGAGGAAACGGTGCGTGCATTACGGTGGATTTCGGTACAGCCACCACCTTTGGCGTCATTAGTGAGGATGGTGTATTTTTGGGCGGTTCCATTGCCCCAGGCATCCGCAGCGCCAGCGAAGCGTTGACCAGCCGGGCGGCCCAGCTGAGAAGATTCAACTTTGCAAAGCCGGATCATGTATTGGCTACCAACACCATAGAGGCGATGCAGGCGGGCGTGATGTATGGCTTTGCCGGGCTAGCGGACAACATCTTGGCAAAGCTGAAAATGGAGGTTGGCCCTGCGTTTGTGGTGGCAACGGGCGGGCTTTCAGACGTCATAGCAGGGGATACGCACCACATCAATACAGTGGACAAGCTTTTGACATTAAAAGGCTTACAAATTATATACAACAAGAATCGTTAAGGGAGGTACTCACAACAATGAAACACAAAATTGCACTCTTGGGATTGGGTACGGTAGGGCTGGGTACCTACCAGTTGATTGAAAAGAATGCGGAGATTATCCGTGAAAATACCGGGGCAGAGGTAGAGGTAAAATATGCGCTGGTTAAAAATGCGGATAAAAAGCGCCCGGTACCGTCGGAGGTGCTGACCACAGACTTTGAAAAGATCGTGAACGATCCGGAGATCGAGCTTGTGGCTGAGGCCATGGGTGGCACGGACCCTGCCTTGTCCTATGCTTTGGCAGTGCTCAATGCTGGAAAGGGATATGTGACGGCCAATAAGGAGCTGATCTCCAAGCATTGGGAAGAATTGGAGCAGGCAGCAGAAAAAACGGGGGCGGCGCTGTACTTTGAAGCAAGCGTAGCGGGGGCGGTGCCCGTGATCAAAGCGGTAACGGACAGCTTATCTGCCAACCATATTACAGGCGTAATGGGCATCATCAACGGTACGACAAACTATATTTTAAGCAAGATGAGCGAAGAGGGTATGGATTATGCAGATGCATTGAAGCAAGCGCAAGACCTGGGCTATGCTGAGCCGGACCCGAAAAATGACGTAGAGGGATACGATGTACAATTCAAATTGGCGATCTTGGCATCGCTGGCCTTCAACAAGCGTGTTAAGGTAGACAATATTCTACGTGAGGGGATTACCAAGGTATCTGCGGACGATATCCGTACTGCTAAGGAATTGGGCTATGGCATCAAGATGCTGGCCATCGGAAAACAGGTAGGCGATGAGGTAGAGGTACGTGTGCATCCGACGATGATTCCGCTGGATCATCCGCTGAATTCCGTGAGCGGGCCGTTCAATGCAGTGTATGCCGATACCGATGCAGCGGGCCAATTGATGTTTTATGGCCGCGGTGCCGGTGATTTCCCGACGGCGAGCGCACTGCTTAGCGATGTGTTGACGGCGCTGACGGAGGATAAGCATCGCCGGTATGGATTCTTGAAAAATGAGCAAGCCAAGGTAATGGATGATTTTACAAGTAGCTATTTCATCCATACAGAAGCAACAGACAAACCCAATGTATTGGCATCTGCGGCCAGGATTTTGGGAGAAAAAGGCGTATCCATTGCAGCGGTGATGCAGCGCGGCCAGGAAAAGGATGGGCGTGTGCCGCTGGTATTCATCACACATCAAACTACGGAAAAGGCGCTAATGTCAGCCGTGAAGGAGATCGAAGCGACAGAGTACTTTACGATCCGGAACATCATCCGAGTCGAGAGATAAGGAGGCAAAATCATGATTACATCTACCAAAACCATTGAAGTAGAAGTTCGCAAGGAGATGAGAGGCGGCCCTGGCGAAGTGCTGAACCAGGCTCTGGCCAATAAGGCGGATATGCCGAAGAATTGCCGTGTATTTTCTATTATGACGCTGAAGCCTGGCTGTGGCATTGGGTATCATGAGCATCATGGTGAGATGGAGTTTTATCATATCCTGGAAGGCGAAGGCATTGTGGATGACAATGGTACGGAAAAAAAGATCCAGGCAGGTGACACCATGATGACCGTCAACGGGGAGGGGCATTCCATTACCAACAATGGAGATAAAGATCTAAAGATGATCGCTTGTGTGATTATGGACTGATGAGAATAAAAAAAGAGACCAGTGTGAGGTCTCTTTTTTATTTGATTACTCTAAAACAATTGCCAAGAACTTGGCAGGCTGATCTGTATTGGACTGTATGCCGTGCGGATACACGGAATCGAAATAGATGCTATCCCCCTCTTCAAGGATAATTTCCTTTTCACCAATTTTGCATTTAAGGCTGCCTTGAAGCACATAGTCAAATTCGTGCCCATTGTGCTTATTCATTTTTGCAGGCTCTTTTTCAGGGCTTACGGTAACGATAAACGGATAACATTTTTTATGGAAAAACTGATGTGCCAGAGAGACATAATCATAGCCGGGATAGCGTTCTACCTGCATACCCCTTCCCTTGCGGTTGATGGCATAGACGCTGAGTTTGGGCTCTTCTCCCGTTACAAGGTTGGCAAGAGATACATCATAGGTATTGCAAAAGCTGGTGAGCAGCCCGATGGGAATATCCTCCCGTGCCTGCTCATAGTTGAGATACTGCTCAGAAGAGATATCCAGCGCCTTGCAGACCTCTTCAACGGATAGACCCAATGTCTCCCTCACTTGCTTTAGATGGGAAGCGATCATTTCAATCGGATGATTCATGACATGTGCTCCTTTCAACCTCCCAATAGGGAGGATTTCTATCATTAGTATAGGATAGTTTGTGATTGTTTTCAAGAAAGCCAGCGTAGAGACTCTTGACGATATCTGGGGATTATGGAGGACGATTTCTTGCCGACTACAGAGAGAATAGGGAAGAAATGCCGTTGTAAAAGATTTTTTTGTATGGCATACTAAAGCATTGACAAAACATAGGAGAACAAGTAGGATAAAACGAGAACATTAGTTCTTAAAATGTCGATTTATGAACGCGTGAAAAGAAATTGTGGAGGGAGGCAGCGCTGTATGAGCGATGTGGGAACATTCAAGGTGGTTTCCCCGTTTGAACCAACCGGCGACCAGCCCCAGGCGATTGAAAAGCTGGCGGATGGCATCTTACGAGGAGAAAAAAATCAGGTGCTGCTGGGTGTTACGGGCAGTGGAAAGACCTATACGATGGCAAAGGTCATTGAAAAGGTACAAAAGCCCACGCTTGTCATTGCGCATAACAAGACGCTGGCTGGCCAGCTATGCAGCGAGTTTAAGGAGTTTTTTCCAGACAGCGCGGTAGAATATTTTGTCTCCTACTACGACTATTATCAACCGGAAGCGTACATCCCCTCCAGCGATGTATATATTGAGAAGACAACAGCCATCAATGATGAGATTGATAAGATGCGCCATAGCGCTACCAGCGCGCTGAACGAGCGTAGAGATGTGATCATCGTCGCGTCTGTATCCTGCATTTATGCGTTGGGCGATCCGGAGGAATACCTAAATTTGTCCATATCTCTTCGCCCCGGTATGCAGCGGGATAGAGATGATATCATTCGCCATTTGGTAGATATCCAATATGAGAGAAACGACATCAATTTCGTGCGTGGCACGTTCCGAGCCCGGGGCGATGTACTGGAGGTTTTTCCGGCCAGCCATAGCGAGCGGGCCATACGCATCGAATTTTTTGGAGACGAGATTGAACGGATCAGCGAAATCGATACGCTGACGGGCAGCCCTGTGCGCATTTTGGACCACACTGTTTTGTTTCCCGCCACGCACTATGCGACAAGCCAAGCAAAGCTCCATGCCGCAATGGAGCGGATTGAAGAGGATATGAAAAAGCAGGCGGAGGCTTTTCGTAAGCAAGACAGGCTGTTGGAAGCGCAGCGTATTGAGCAGCGCACTACCTTTGATTTGGAAATGATGAGAGAAATCGGCTTTTGCAGCGGCATAGAGAACTACTCTCGATATTTTGATGGGCGAAAACCAGGACAGCCGCCCTATACGCTCCTGGATTACTTTCCGGACGATTATCTGCTGATGATAGACGAAAGCCATGTGACCATCCCCCAGATCAAGGCCATGTATAAAGGAGATTTTTCCCGTAAGGATTCCTTGGTACAGTACGGATTCCGTCTGCCAAGCGCGTATGACAATAGGCCGTTGAAATTTGAAGAGTTTACACAGCGGGTCAATCAGGCGGTATACGTGTCTGCTACGCCGGCCGAGTATGAAACCTCCGTCAGCACGCAGACGGTTGAGCAGATCATCCGCCCGACGGGGCTGGTGGATCCAGAAGTGACAGTGCTGCCGGCAGAGGGCCAGGTAGATGATTTGATTGGTCAGATCCGTAAAACCACAGAGCAGGGGTATAGAACACTGGTTACAACGCTGACCAAAAAGATGGCGGAGCGTTTGACAGAATACCTAGAGCAGCTGGATATGCGCGTTCGGTATATGCACGCGGACACAGAGACAATGGAGCGTATGGAGCTGATTCGAGATCTTCGGCTGGGTGAATATGACGTTTTGGTTGGCATCAATCTGCTGCGTGAAGGGCTGGATATTCCGGAAGTAGGATTGGTAGCGATTCTGGATGCGGACAAGGAAGGATACCTGAGAAGCACAACATCGCTGATCCAGACTATAGGACGCGCAGCGCGTAACGTGCATAGCCGCGTTATCATGTATGGGGATAAGATTACAGACAGCATGCGGCGCGCTATGGACGAGACGATGCGCAGGCGCGAGATACAGTTGGCCTACAACGAAGAACACCATATTACGCCGCACAGCGTGGAAAAGAGCATCCGCAACGTATTGGAGATTTCCAGAAGCGCACACAAGGATCGCAAGGACAGCGTACAGCTGACGCCGCAGCAGCGACAGATGAAGATACAGTTGATGGAGCAGGAGATGAAGCAGGCAGCCGCCGAGCTGGACTTCGAACGTGCGGCAGTGCTGCGTGATGAGATTCTGGCGCTGAGGGATGGGACGGTGCCGGACAGAAAGAAACAAAAGAAGAGCAGCGGCTATAAAGGGAGAAAAAAAGGAAAATGAATGAAACGATAGAAATTCGCGGGGCGAAGCAAAACAATTTGAAGAACATTGATTTATCAATTCCAAGAGACAGTCTGGTGGTATTTACCGGACTGTCCGGCAGCGGTAAAAGCAGCCTGGCATTCGATACGATTTATGCCGAAGGACAAAGGCGGTATGTAGAATCTTTGTCCTCATATGCGCGCCAATTTTTGGGGCAGATGGAAAAGCCGGATGTGGAATCGATTGAGGGGCTTTCGCCGGCAATTTCAATTGATCAGAAGACGACCTCCCGAAATCCCAGATCGACGGTGGGCACGGTTACGGAGATCCATGACTATCTTCGTTTGCTGTATGCGCGCATCGGACAGCCGCATTGCCCTAAATGCGGCAAGCCTATCAAACAGCAAAGCATTGACCAGATGGTGGAAAACGTGCTTGCGATGGGGGAAGGAAAGCGTATTCTGCTTTTGGCGCCGGTGGTTCGGGAGAGAAAAGGCGAACATGTG
>UREB01000083.1 GCA_900546685.1 uncultured Eubacteriales bacterium
CAGTTCGATCCTTTCCTGCCGTGCAGTTAAATAAAATGCAGTCGTTTGGATGGTCTGCTATGATATCCATCACGCGCTTGAAGGACGCCTGGCTATCCAAAATTAAGTCTCTATAAATATCAAACAGAGAGCTGGGCATGTTTTTGCCCATATCTTCCGGTTTTTGGGAATTGATCTCATCCAGCATCGGCACATGATAATATGCAATGTCTTTATATCCGTCCAAACGGCTGGGATGATCCGATACTTCATAGGTAGATCGAAGGTCTATCACACAGCGCACACCATAGGTATACAACGCTTCACGATCCTGCTCTGTTAGGCTGTCTGTTGCTGCGGCACGTAGAAAACGATGCTCTTTTGTCCGTTTCCCATCCTCCGTTTGGTATCCGCCGAGCTCTCTCGCATTCAAAATACTTACCAAATTCAATGGCTGGTTGATTGCTTGTTCCATGTCTACCTATTCATCCTCCTTAAAATCTCTTCCCAGTAGTGCATTGGCCAAATGATCTTCATGGTGCAATAGCGCATCTCGAATGCGCGTGCTGGAAACCGCTTTTCCAAACATAGAAACGGTTGGTACCACAACAGCGGACAAAACCGGATGCGCCGCACAATAGGCTCTTAAATGTGCTACATCGCCCTGGCCTTGGAAGCCGTAACGGAAATCCTCTCCGCAATACACACACGACACGCGGCCATCCTGAGCTAGCATATCCAAAAAGTCCTCTTTTGTCGTTGCTCGGATACGGTCAAACGTCATAACAAGGGTATAATCAAATCCCATAGACGCAAATATCGCCAGTTTTTCATCAATGGATAATAAACTTCTTCCCAACGCTTCTTCCTTTTCAGGATGTGGGGTGCTGGCAAAGGTAAATACACAGCTTGGCCGCCCTGCACTGTGAGCATTTTTCAAACATTGCTTCAGCAATGCCTGATGCCCTACATGCACTCCGTCAAATTGTCCTAAAGCCATATGAACGTGTTTGCCGTTTAGTTTTGCCAATTCCGTTATTCGTTGCATGGCTCCTCCCAAATCACCTTGACTGTTTGCACCCCTGTCTGTGTACGCTTTGCAATGCCCATGAATACATCGTTTACCCGCAGTTGACAGGGACGTTCAAAGGCCTTCGGCACCTCCTGAATCCATGCCGGATCAATGGGTTGTCCGCAAAGAACAGCTCTTTTGGCTATGCCGGATAAATAGATTCTCTCCATTTCTATACATCCACTTTCCATTGGCTGCAAAATGGCATAGACAGCATCTGTATGAAAAGCATGTTCTATTTCCTCCAGCGTCACGCTTTCTTCTATCCGAAATCCGCCGGTTTGGGTGCGCAATAAAAAGCTTAGATGGGCTACCGTTCCTAACATTTTACCCCAATCCTGGCAGAGAGTACGAACGTAAGTTCCCTTACTGCATCGTACCCGAAATAGAAATCGGTTTGTTTCCGTTTGCTCTAAAAATTCCGTTTCATAGATCTCAACAGGCCGTTTAGGAATATCCACGCTTTTGCCCTTACGGGCAAGGTCCACCAGCTTTCGCCCATCTTTTTTCAAAGCAGAATACATCGGCGGTCTTTGATAGATTGTGCCTTTCGTACTTTCCAAAACAGACTGAAACTGCTCTTTTGTAATCTCTCCGCTTTGCCTACAAATAACTTTTCCCTGCGAATCCAACGTATCGGTTTCTAGCCCAAAATAAATTTCGCCAATATATTCTTTTTGCCCCTGCATAGCGTATTCAACAAGGCGCGTTGCCTTGCCAATGAAAATCGGAAGCACTCCGGCGGCATATGGATCCAGCGTTCCGCTATGGCCAATCTTTTTGATACCAGACATCCGTCGCATAAACGATACAACATTTTGGCTCGTCATGCCCGGCGGCTTTAGTACATTGATGATCCCGTTCATCGCGAGCCCAAAGTCCTTTCCAGCATCTGTTTTACTTCGTCAACAGCCTGGGGCAATGTCATTTTCAACGTAAATCCGGAAGCGGCCCTATGCCCTCCTCCACCGTATTGCGCCGCAAGATCGGCGACATTGATTTCATTGCGAGAGCGAAGACTGCCCTTGATGCCATCCTCTTTTTCTCGCAGCATCAGAGAAATCTCAACACCGTCGATCTCTCTGGCCACATCAATCAATCCTTCACAATCGCTCTGATCACATCCGCAATCCAATAAATCCTGATTGGTAATCGTTACCATCGCGGCCTTTCCGCCACAAAAGATTTCCAAGCTTTCAATGGCACGGCCCAGCAGCTTGGTTTTTCCCAACGTTTTTCTATGATATACATCATAACAGACGTCTGCAATGCTTGCCCCATTATCCAAAAGCTGTGCGGCCATCTGCAAGGTACGTGGGGTTGTATTTCGAAATCCGAAATGCCCGGTATCCGTCGAAAGGGCCAGCATCAAACAAGTAGCCAAATCTCCCTTGAGCGGTACATGCAGCCTTTCTGCAATCTGATACACAATTTCGGCCGTTGCCGCGGCTTTGGGTTCGATCCATTGCAGATCCCCAAACCCTTGATTGGAAATATGGTGATCGATGACGATAATACGGCTGTCTTTCTGTACAAGCGACGGGCATTCAAGCCTAGATGGGTCTGAAATGTCGATGCAAACAATATTCGGATATGCCTTTGCTTGTTCCGGTTTGGTAATGCACGGCGCCAGCGGCATGGTTCGATACATAAAAGGAATCTGTTCACGTACTACAAACTGAACACGCTTTCTCAACGCCTTTAACACTAAAAAAAGGGCGGAGCCGCTGCCAAATGCATCTCCGTCTGGATTAATATGCGGAAGAATGGTGAACCCATCTTCCGCACGGAAAAATTCAATAATCTTTTTCTGTTCGCTTTTCATCATCATTCACAACCTGATCAATCAACTGGCTCATATTCACCGCATACGCAATGGAATCATCCGCCACAAAATGAAGTTCCGGCACGCGGCGAAGTTCCAGCCTTTGCGCCAATTCGCGGCGGATAAAACCGTTAGCACGGGCAAGGCCCTCTATGGCGCTATCCAATTGCGCTTTGTCGCCATAAACGCTGATATATATTTTTGCATGGGCCAAGTCGCGCGTGACCTCCGCACGCACGACGCTGACCATACCGCTGAGTCCCGGGTCCTTCACTGCTGTTGCAATGATGGCCTCTATCTCGCGGCGTACTTCTTCATTGATTCTCTGAGTCCGAAAACTTGGCATTATTGCTTCACTTCTTCCTGTGTGAACGCCTCTACCACATCGCCGATTTTAATGTCATTGAAGTTCTCCAGGCTCAAGCCACACTCAAATCCGGATACGACTTCTTTTACGTCGTCCTTAAAGCGTTTCAACGAAGCCAAGTGTCCTTCATACACCACAACATTATCGCGCAGCAAACGCACCTCGCAGTTGCGCAAAAGCTTGCCATCCTGTACCATGCAGCCGGCAATGGTGCCGATTGCAGATACCTTAAACGTTTCACGGACCTCTGCATGCCCCAGCACAACCTCTTCAAAGACAGGCTCCAGCATACCCTTCATGGCCTTTTCAATGTCCTCGATGGCTTGATAGATGATGCGGTACAAACGAATATCTACTCCATCTTTTTCGGCCTGTGTACGGGCCGATGCATCGGGCCGTACATTAAATCCAATGATGATGGCGTTGCTAGCGCTTGCCAATAGAATATCCGTGGAAGTGATGGCCCCTACGCCACCATGGATACACTTAACGCGTACTTCCTCATTGGATAGCTTTTCCAAGGAGGACTGAACAGCCTCCACACTACCCTGTACGTCAGCTTTTACAATCAAATTCAGTTCCTTGATCTGTCCTTCATTGATCTGATCAAAGAGATCATCCAAAGAAACCTTGCTGGTTGCTTTTGTTTTTTCAATCTTGATACGGTTTTTGCGTTCTTCTACGATTTGGCGGGTCAATGCGCTGGTTTCTACCGCATACATTGTTTCCCCTGCCTCCGGTACAACGTCAAATCCCAACACCTCTACCGGCATGCTCGGCGTTGCCTTTTGCACACGCTGGCCGCGGTCATTCAGCATTGCTTTGATACGGCCGCTGGCCATACCCGCAATCACAGTTTGCCCCACTTCCAGCGTACCATTCTGGATCAGCACAGTGGCTACCGGGCCACGACCTTTATCCAGCTTTGCCTCTACAATCGCGCCCTTAGCCAAGCGATTGGGATTTGCTTTCAGATCCTGTACCTCGGCTACAAGCAATACCATTTCCAGCAGGGTATCCAACCCCTGGTGCGTCCGCGCAGAAACAGGTACAACGATGGTATCGCCGCCCCAGTCCTCACAAACAAGGCCATATTCCGTCAATTCCTGCTTTACACGATCAGGGTTGGCATCCGGAAGATCGATCTTATTAACAGCTACAATGATCGGCACCTCCGCCGCCTTTGCATGGTTGATCGCTTCTATTGTCTGCGGCATAATGCCATCATCTGCCGCTACAACCAAGATTACAACATCTGTTACCTGAGCCCCGCGGGAACGCATGGCTGTAAACGCTTCATGGCCAGGCGTATCCAGGAACGTAATGCTTTCCCCATTCACATCTACCGTATAGGCCCCAATATGTTGTGTAATGCCGCCTGCTTCGCCAGCCGTTACGCGGGAAGAACGGATTGCATCCAACAAAGACGTCTTACCGTGGTCTACATGGCCCATAATGGTAACCACCGGCGGACGTTTTACCAGATCCTTCTCATCGTCCACAGTATCGTTTTCCGAAATCAACTGCTCCTCGGCAGACTGTTCTATCTTTTGCTCCAGCTCTACGCCAAATTCACTGGCCACCAAAAATGCCGTATCGAAATCAATCTCATGGTTAATCGTGGCAATGATGTTGAGCATCATCAGCTTTTTGATGATTTCCGTAGCAGGCTTCCCAATTCTTTCCGCCAACGTTTTTACGGAAACGGTATCTCCTGTAATCACAGCCTTATCGATTTTAATGGGCTCCGGCTTGGGCGCCTGTTGCTGGCGCTTACGCGGCCGGCGGCCGCGAATGACCTCATCCAAACCGCCTTGCTTTGCATAACGCTCCTTTTCCAGCTGCTTTTTGCTCTTTTGGCGCTTATCGTTATCAAATACACGCGTATAGCTATTTTTCTTAGGATCATAGTTGCTGACGCGCCCTTTTTCCATCGGCGGTGCAATAGGAGCAGCCGAGCGTGGCCTGCTTCCTGCTCCCATGCGGTTATGATCTTGCCTGGGCCTCTCGCCCATAGGACGCTGTGGACGATTTCCCTGTTGCGGACGGCCCATCCTATTATCCTGCCGTGGTCTATTCTGCTGGCTATGCGCAGCCTGGGGGTTTTCCCGCATACGCTGTGCATTGCGCGCTGCTGCATCGTCGCGCAGCACGCCGCCCTGACGACGTGCCAATCGTTCGGCCGGGCGTTCAAATTTAGGTTTAGGCGGCTCCTGTTTTTCTTCTTTGTGTTGCACAGGCTCCGATGCCTTTGGCGCCAAAGCATCCGGCGCATTCTCCCGTTTTTGGGGGGCTGCATCCTCTTTGGGTTTTTCGTCCCTTGTTTCTATTGTTTTGGTATCCTTTTGCTGTGTGGTCTGCTCTGTTGAAACAGCCACTTTCTCTGCGGGGGCTGGCGTTATAGCCGCCGTCTTTTGCGGTTCAGCAACAGGCTCTTCCGCCTTGGCCGTTCCTTGAGACTGCTGCTCTCTCGCCTTGCGCACCAATTCT
Source organism: uncultured Eubacteriales bacterium (assembly GCA_900546685.1). Lineage (GTDB taxonomy): Bacteria > Bacillota > Clostridia > Christensenellales > QAND01 > UMGS1975. The sequence continues at coordinate 5,734 of UREB01000083.1, forward strand.
GCCTCCAGCTTTCGTAGAGAATCCGTCTGCGCACGCAAATAATCCTGCACGTCCTTCATTGCGCGCAGTTGATCGTTGGCGTTTTTTGCAACCGCCTTGGCCACATCGTTGATTTTGATTTTCCCTGTTGTTTCGGTCATCCTTGTCCCCCCGTAAAACGGTTTATACTTTCATGATCTGCTCAGCAAAGCTGCTTTGCAGAATCGCCAGACACAGGCGTCCCGGCTTTCCAGCCGCAGACCCTGGATCTGTCATCTCCATATACGGTATTTTATAATGTCCGCATAAATTTTGATAGCCTTTTTTGGTATTTTCTGCACAATCTTTATCCAAAAGCACGAGCTTGGCTTTTCTTCCGCGTATTGCAGACTCCACAGCTGTTGCGCCCGCTACACACTGCCGCGCCCTGGCTGCAAACCCGATCATGGTTTTTGCCCTTTGCTCATCCATCTTTTTGTATCTCTTCTTCCAAAGCTTGCGTAACTTCAGGCGTCAGCCTGATCGATTTATTTTTCATTGCAAGCCGTAGGCAGTCCATGTTCTTGCAAACATAGGCTCCACGCCCTTGTGCTTTCCCCGAAAGATCGGTGCTCTGTGCGCCCTCTTTAGGTTGCACAATGCGCAACAGATCCTTTTTTGGTTTCATCTGTTTACAGCCTATGCACATTCTCATGGGTACTTTTCGTTTTTTCATCATGAATTATTCCTCAGTCGGTGTCTGCTCCCATCTTTCTTGTTCCAGAAGCTCATCATACATTTCCTGCGCCTGGGATTGGCTCTTGATGTCTGTTTTCCAGCCCGTCAAACGAGCTGCTAGCTTTGCATTGATGCCCTTCATGCCAATGGCTAAAGAGAGCTGATTATCCGGCACGATCACCTTGGCCGCATGCTCATCCTCGTTGATCTGTACCATGATTACCTTTGCAGCGCTTAAAGAGGCAGCGATAAACTCAATAGGATCAGAACTCCACGGAATGATGTCGATTTTCTCTCCGCGCAATTCATCCACAATCTGCTCTACACGGCTACCCTTGGGGCCTACGCAAGACCCTACGGCATCAACCTGATCATCAACAGAATATACCGCTACTTTGCTGCGTACGCCCGGCTCGCGCGAAATCGCTTTAATCTGCACCGTACCATCCATCACTTCCGGAATCTCCAATTCGAACAAACGCTTTACAATCTCACGATTCTTTCTGAAAACGATAACCGGCGTATCTTTGCCGCGCACCTCTCTATCCACCTTTAGAATATATACCTTAAGACGGTCTCCCGGCTGGTAGGTTTCTCCCTCTACCTGCTCGCTCATGGGCAGCAGCGCAACATTTTTTCCCAATTCCACATAAACATTGCCATTTTCTACCCGTTGGATTACGCCTGTCATGATCTCATGCAGCTTTCCATTGAATTCATTGAATACAATATCTCTTTCCGCTTCCTTTAGGCGCTGTAAGAGTACCTGCTTTGCAGTTTGTGCTGCAACACGGCCAAACGAAGCCGGTGTTTTGTCCTCTTCAACAATGTCTCCGATGCCAAAATC
>UREB01000084.1 GCA_900546685.1 uncultured Eubacteriales bacterium
CCGATCTATCGCCAACGCAATGGGTAGCCCTTTGTCCGCCGCGCTTTGCAGCGACAGGCGAAGCCTACCCGCCTCGCGCCGCAGCAGCTTGGCGTCCTTTTCCCCCTGGGCCGCATTGCCCTGTACCCAGCCGCGGGCGCCGCACACCGCCTGCCCACGGTAGGCAAAGCAATCGTTTTGCAGGGCATACATACCCTCTGGCAACGCGCTGCGTACCTGGGTCAACGACGACCACCAATAGTCATGATTGCCGCGCAGAATCAGCTTTTGCCCCGGCATGCGGCCGATGGCGTCTAGATCCGGCTGGGCCTCTGGCATGTGCATGGCCCAGCTGATGTCTCCGGGGATCAGCACCAGGTCCTCAGCGCCGATCCGGCTGCGCCAGGCTTGCTGTATCTTGTCCCAATGCCCTTTCCAATGCCGGCCGAAAATATCCATCGACTTTTCATCCACATGGGAAAGGTGCAAATCGGCAATGGCAAATACCGCCATTACAGGGCCAGCCCGTCTTCTTCATCCTCGTCGTCCAGGCCAAGCTCCTCTTCCATATCCTCCAGCTCTTCCTCCGGGATGTCGTCGGTATCCTCCTGCACAAAGTCGAGTTTATCCAGGTCTTCCGTCTCTTCCTCTGCGGCCAGCGCCTCTTCCAGCGCCTCCTCTTCCTCTTCATCCAGCGCATCCTGCTGATTTAAGGCAATCTTTTCAATGGCCTCCAAGCGCTTATGCTCCCTTAGGCAGGCCGCGCAAAATTCCTCGCCGGGCACCACGGGGTTTTCATTGCATTCCGGACAAATCTGAATGACGGGTGCGTCCTTTTTCTTGCTCTTTTTCCGCTCGTTTCTGCACACGTCACACATCTCGGCGTCCGCCGGCATATAATTGAGTTCACAAATGGGACATTTTACCAGTTTCAACCTATAAACACTTCCTACGCATTCGATATTTGAATTTCCTCGGTAATATACATAGTGGTTTTTACACGCGTTGTCAATATAAAATTTCCTTCGAATTTTATAAACGCTTGCTTTGTTTTTGCTTGCCTACACCAAGCCAAAGAAAAAAAGAGGAAAATCAATTCCTCTTTTTTCTATGATCTTGCTCGTTAGAGGGTGCGTTGTGCCAGCTGCTCCAATAGCGCGGCCAGCTCTTGTTTGCCGCTGCCATCCAGGGAAGAAAAGCAAAGAAAGCGTTCGGCCCCCACCTGCTTTGCCAGCTTGGCCGCCATAGGCTTGCGCTTGCTCTTTGCAATCTTATCCGCCTTGGTAGCAATCAGCGTATAGGGAATCTGATAATGCAAAAGCCATTCCACCATTTGCAGATCGCCCTGGCTGGCATCGTGGCGGATATCGCACAGCAGCAGCAAATGCCCCAGCGTTTGGCTTCGCCCAAAATAATCGTCTACCAGGCGCCCCCAATCCTCCCGTTCCCGGCCGCTGCGCTTGGCAAAGCCGTAGCCGGGCAGGTCTACCAGCATAAGCGCCGCATCCATCTCGTAAAAGTTGATGGACCGCGTCTTACCCGGCGCGGAAGAGACCCGCGCCAGCTTTTTGTTGTTGCAAATCGTATTGATCAAGCTGCTTTTTCCTGCGTTGGAGCGCCCCACCACCGCCACTTCGCACAGCGGCTGTGGATCGTATTGCCCCGGCCGGTACGCCGTGGAAACCAGCTTGGTTTTAGTTAGCAGCATCCGTCTCCTCCAAAAGCGCGACGTTCAACACGTCATCGATGGTTTCCACCGGAATGCAGTGCATCTGGCTGAGCAGTTCCTCCGGAATTTCCTTTAAGTCCTTTACACAGTCCTTGGGGATCAGCACGGTATGGATGCCGTCCCTAAGCGCTGCCAGCAGCTTTTCCCGGATGCCGCCCACCGGCAGCACACGGCCGCGCAGCGTGATCTCCCCGGTCATGGCGATATCCCCCCTGACGGGCCGCCCCGTCAGCGCACTTAATACCGCCGTAGCCAGCGTTACGCCAGCGCTGGGGCCGTCCTTGGGCGTAGCGCCCTCCGGCAGATGGATGTGTAGATCCAAATGCTGATAAAAATCCGGATCCAGTTTGTATTCCTGATAGCGTGTGCGCAGGCAGCTTACCGCCGTTTTGGCGGATTCTTTCATCACATCGCCGAGCTGGCCGGTCAACTCCAGTTGGCCGGTGCCCTTCATCGTTGAGACCTCCACTTGCAGCGTCGTGCCGCCGATGGCCGTCCAGGCCAAGCCGGTGGCCACGCCCACCTTGTTTTTCAGCTGCGCCTTATCGTGGAAATACCGTGCCGGCCCCAAAAACGCCTCCAGGTTCTCCTTGGCAACGCGCACAGGAGCTTTCTCGCCGCCTACCAGGCGTTTGACAGCCTTTCGGCAGGCTGTGGCAATCTGGCGTTCCAGGCCGCGCACACCCGCCTCTGCGGTGTAATGGCGGATGATAGAGAGCAGCGCATCGTCGGTAAACTCGATCTCTTCCGATGCGATGCCATTTTCCTTCGCCTGCTTTGGCACGAGATAACGCTTTGCAATCTGCAGCTTTTCCTGCTCCAGGTAGGAAGAAACCTCGATGACCTCCATGCGATCCAGCAAAGGGCGCGGAATGGTATCGGTGCTGTTGGCCGTTGTGATAAACAGCACATGCGATAGATCAAAATCCAGCTCCAGATAATGGTCGCGGAAGGTCTTGTTCTGTTCGGGATCCAGCACCTCCAGCATGGCGCTGGCAGGGTCACCCCTAAAATCGCTGGACATCTTATCGATCTCATCCAGCAGGAAGACGGGGTTTTGCGTACCCGCCTGCTTGATATGGTTCAAAATCGCGCCCGGGATGGCGCCGATATAGGTGCGGCGGTGTCCGCGGATCTCCGCCTCATCCCGTACGCCGCCCAGGCTCATCCGGCAGAATTTACGGCCCATGGCATGTGCAATGGAGCGCGAAATGCTGGTTTTTCCCGTACCCGGCGGGCCGACAAAGCAGAGGATAGGCCCTTTGATGTCCTTTTTCTTTTGGCAAACGGCCAGGTACTCCATGATGCGCTCTTTCACCTTATCCAGGCCGAAATGCTCATCATCCAGCGTGCGCTGGGCATTGTCCAAATCAAAATTATCCTCGGTACGAACGCCCCACGGCAGTTCTAGGATGGTCTCAATATACGTTTGAGAGACGGCGGCCTCCGGCGAATTTTGCGACAAGCGTGCCAGGCGGTCTATTTCCTTATGCACCTTTTCCCTGGCCTGTTCGCTTAGCTGCACCTTATCTGCCTTGGCGCGCAACGCGTCTATTTCCTTGGCAGAGTCCTCATCGCCCAGCTCGGTCTGGATGGCCTTCATCTGCTCGCGCAGGTAATATTCCTTTTGTGATTTATCCACCGCCACCCGAACGCGCTGCTGAATTTTCTTTTCCATGGTCAGCAGGTCTATTTCGCGCTTTAGCATGCCCATCATCAATTCCATGCGGGCGCCTACCTCCACCGTTTCCAAAATGGCCTGGCGCTGGTCGGTATGCAGCAGCGTTTCCAGCGCGATCTTATCGGTAAAGCGTCCCGGCTGTTTGATCTCTGCCAGCTGGGTCAGCGCCTCGCTTGACAGCTTGCCGGACAGCGAAGCGTATTGCTCTACAAGATCCAGCAGCACACGCATGGTAGCTTCCTGTTCCAAGGTAGGCGCATCCGGCTCGGGCTGCGGCTCGATCTGCTCGGCCTCAATGAGCATATACGGCTCGGTTTCCAACACGCGCACGATCTTTGCACGGTATAGCCCTTCCACCAAAACTCTAATATGATCGCCCGGCAAGGCCAGCACTTGCTGCACCTTGCACATGGTTCCTATGCTGTATAGATCTGCCTCTTCGGGGTTGGAGACTTCCATATCCTTTTGGCTGGTCAAAAACAGATTCTGTTCTTTTTCCAGGGCAGCCCGCAACGCCTGCACGGACTTTTCCCGCCCTACATCGAAATGCAGCGTAAGGTTTGGAAACGCATTGATGCCCCGCAAAGGCAGCAGCGGGTATGTGTTTGTTTCCATCATCATGCTCCTTTAATTTAATCTCGGTTGTAGTATAACACAGTTTTTTTGTTAGCACTACCCCATAGCGAGTGCTAATAGTTGGAAGCTGAAAATTTTTTCATTTTCGCCATGCTCATGCCGCATTTTCCAGAATGTTCCAAATTTCATAGGTTTTGGGTCAGGCTGTGCGGCAGGCAAAAACATGCGCCCGGCGTAGGGATTGCGCATCTGTGCGCATGTCACAAAAGCGTGCCATATGGAGCAACGCTCATTTCTCTTTGGCCCAGCGCAAAAAGGTTTGATGCGAAATGTGCAGCTGCTGCGCTGCTTGGCGGGAAGAGATCTTCCCCTCCTCCCACTGCGCTTTCAGCCCTTTGAACCCTTCCGGCACCGGTAGGCGCGGCCGGCCAAAGCGCACCCCCCTGGCCTTGGCAGCGGCAATGCCTTGGGCTTGCCGGCTGCGGATGGCCTCCCGCTCTGCCTGTGCCATATAGCTGAGCAATCGCAGCAGCATATCTGCCATCAGGGCCGTGGTCGCGCTTTTGCGCCGCCGGGTATCCAGCAAGGGCATATCCAACACCTGCACATCCACCTGCTTTTTCTCCACCAACAGCCGCCATTGGCGCAGCATCTCCTCATAATTGCGCCCCAGCCTGTCTATGCTCTGCACCACAAGCAGATCGCCGGGCCGCAGCCGGCATAGCATCCTTCGGTAGGCCGGCCTATTGAAGTGCTTGCCCGTGGCCTTGTCCACAAAGATATGCTGGTCCTCCACCCCGGCCTGCCGCAGCGAAAGCCACTGTCTTTCATCCTTTTGCGCCCGGGTAGAAACCCGAATGTATCCGTATATCGTCGGCATGTATGTCCCCTTCCCCGCCGATTTTAAGAAAAGCTCCTTCTCTTGCCTTAGCAAACCATAGGATGGGCACAAACTTTGTCGCCTTTTGCCGAATTGCGCAGAAAAAAAGAGAGCGAGGAAGAATTTTCTCGCTCTCTTACCATTTTGAGTCGTTTAGTTGGCCGTGCCCAGCGCCTTTTGTTCCTCTTTGGGCAGTGCTGGCGCCAGCAGCGGCGGTTTGTTTTCCGTGACGCATTCCTTGGTAATGGTGCACAGGCCCACATCCTCGCGGGACGGGATCTCATACATCACATCCAGCATGGTCTCTTCCAAAATGGCGCGCAGGCCACGGGCGCCGGTTTTGCGCTCGATGGCCTTATCTGCAATCGCCTCCAGCGCGTCCGGCGTAAACTTAAGCTCTACGCCATCCATGGCCAGAAGCTTTTGGTATTGCTTGACCAGCGCATTCTTTGGCTCTGTCAGAATGCTGACCAGCGCGTTTTTATCCAGCGAATGCAGGGTCACTACCACCGGCAGACGGCCGACAAATTCCGGGATCAAGCCATATTTCAACAGATCCTCTGGCAAAATCTGCATCAGCGTGTTGCCGATTTCCTTTTCCTTTTTGCTCTGGATATCCGCGCCGAAGCCCATGGTCTTTTTCCCGGTGCGCTCTTCGATGATCTTATCTATCCCGTCAAACGCGCCGCCTACGATAAACAGCACATTCGTCGTATCGATCTGGATAAACTCCTGCTGCGGATGCTTGCGCCCGCCCTGAGGCGGCACGGAGGCCACCGTGCCCTCTAAAATCTTAAGCAGCGCCTGCTGTACACCTTCGCCAGACACATCGCGGGTGATGCTGGGGTTTTCGCTCTTGCGGGCAATCTTGTCGATCTCATCGATATAGATGATGCCCTTTTCCGCGCGCTCCACATCGTAATCCGCGGCCTGAATGAGCTTTAAGAGGATATTTTCCACATCCTCGCCCACATAGCCGGCTTCCGTGAGGCTGGTGGCATCCGCAATGGCAAACGGCACGTTCAAAATGCGGGCCAGCGTTTGGGCCAACATGGTTTTGCCGCAGCCCGTGGGCCCCAGCATAACGATGTTGCTCTTTTGCAGCTCCACATCGTCGTTGTCCTTCTGCGGCGCAGTGATGCGCTTATAGTGGTTGTATACCGCCACAGCCAAATTCTTTTTGGCCTCGTCCTGTCCGATGACATATTCGTTGAGGATGCGCATCATTTCGTGCGGCTTTGGCAGCTCTTCCAGCTCTACGTTGGTAGCGTCGGAATAATCCTCTTCGATGATCTCCCTGCACAGCTCTACGCACTCGTCGCAGATGAATACGCCAGGGCCTGCCACCAGGCGGCGCACCTGTTCTTGCGGTTTCCCGCAAAAAGAACAGACAGGGCGGTTGATGCGTTCGTCGTTTGCCATCTTACGCCTCCTTTCCCTTTGCCTTGGAGACGATGATCTCGTCCACCAGGCCATAGGCCTTGGCCTCTTCGGCATCCATATAGTAATCGCGCTCGGCATCCGCCGCTACCTTTTCCAACGGCTGGCCGGTGCGCTCTGCCAAAATGCGGTTTAGCTTTGCCTTGGTCTTTACGATGCGGTCCGCCACAATGGCGATATCCGTCGCCTGCCCCTGGGCGCCGCCAGAGGGCTGGTGGATCATAATTTCGGCATTGGGCAGGGCACGGCGCTTGCCGATGGCGCCTGCCGCCAGCAAAAACGCGCCCATCGACGCTGCCATGCCCACGCAAATGGTAGAAACATCGCAGCGGATATACTGCATGGTATCAAAGATGGCAAACCCGGCCGAAACCGAGCCGCCCGGGCTGTTGATATACAGCATAATGTCCTTATCCGGGTCCTCTGCCTCCAAAAACAGCAGCTCTGCAATGATGATGCTGGCGCTGTGGTCGTTGACCTCGCCATCCAAAAAGACGATCCTATCCTTTAAGAGGCGGGAATAAATATCATAGCTGCGTTCGCCGCGGTTGGTCTGTTCAATGACAATGGGGACATAACTCATACGGTTTCCTCCTTTGCCCTAAAGATTATTCCGCATCCTCCGTTTTCTTTACGGTTTTTTTCGCGGCCGGTTTTTTGGCCGTGGTCTTTTTGGCAGCGGGCTTTTTCTCTCCCTCTGCTTTTTTGGCTGCGGGTTTCTTTGCGGCGGGTTTCTTCTCCGCATCCTCCGCCTTTTTGGCGGCCGGCTTTTTCGCGGTGGTTTTCTTCGCCGTGGTCTTT
>UREB01000085.1 GCA_900546685.1 uncultured Eubacteriales bacterium
AAGCTGTACAAACAGAGCCACACAGAGGAAGGCCAGATGACAAGGATGCGCGCCAATGTTGTCTGCGAAGCTTCGCTGGCAGAGGCGGCAAAGCGGCTGTCCCTAGGCGCACTTTTGCAGCTAGGCAAAGGAGAGGAAGGCTCTGGCGGCAGGGAAAAGCCGTCGATTTTGGCGGACACGATGGAATCCATTATGGGTGCTATCTATTTGGACGGCGGTATGGAGCCGGCCCGCCAGTTTATCCTGCAGTGCCTAGGCCATAAGACGGAGACAGCCATGGAGCATGGCGGCGGTGCGGATTATAAGACGCAGCTTCAGCATGTTTGCAGTGTAAGGTTTGCCGAAGTGCCGAAGTATGAGCTTGTCAGCCAGCAGGGACCTGCTCACGAGCGGATTTTTGTGGTACAGGCCGTGGTGCATGGCAAAGAATGCGGATCGGGCCGGGGCAAGAGCAAGAAGGAAGCGGAGCAAAATGCAGCGAAGGCTGCGTTGGATAGGCTGAATAACGACAAACAATAAAGTGGGATGAGGGGTGCTGCGTGTGCGGTTAAAACAAATCGACCTATTTGGGTTTAAGTCGTTTGCAGACAAGGTGAGCCTTGTGCCTGCGGACGGCGTAACCGCCATCGTAGGCCCCAACGGAAGCGGGAAAAGCAACATTGCGGATGCGGTACGCTGGGTGCTGGGAGAACAGAGTGCCCGTGTGCTGCGTGGTACAAAGATGGAAGACGTCATTTTCAATGGTTCCGAAAAACGGCGTCCTTTGTCTTATTGTGAGGTTTCGCTGACTTTTGATAATGAAGACCATTTTTTAGATATTCCGCACACGGAGGTGTGTGTTTCCCGGAGGTATAACCGCAATGGCGACAGCGAATACCTTATCAACCATTCCCCCTGTAGGATGAGGGATATCGTTTCTCTGTTTTACGATACGGGCGTGGGCAGAGAAGGATACAGCATCATTGGCCAGGGGAAGATAGAAGAGATTCTATCCAATAAAGGAGAAGAACGACGTGCGGCGCTGGAAGAAGCCGCCGGCGTGATGAAATATAAAATGCGCAGGGAGGAAGCCCAGCGCAAGCTTCATAATGTAAACCAGGATATGCTGCGTGTGGATGATATCATTCACGAAATCGAGGGTAGCCTGGAACCTTTGGCCCAGCAAAGCGAAGAGGCGAGGGCCTTTTTGGCGTTGCGTGAAGAGCTAAAAATGCTTGAGATCAATATATTTGTAGAGCAATATGAGCGTAACCGCGACCGTGTAGCACAGCTTTCCGAGGAAGCGGAAACCATGCAGCAGGAGGAAACCCAAGCAGGACGCAGGGAGCAGACCGTACGGGATCAGGAGGCACTTTTGCAGGATAAGCTGTCGTTGACTGAGCAGTTGCTGAGCAAGGCACAGGAAAAGGCCAGAGATCAGGCGGCGTTGGAGCAGCGCACGTTGGGAGAAAGGAATTTATTATCGCAACAGATGGCGCATTTGAAGGAAGAAAAGAGCCGCCTTGAAAAGGAAAAAGCGGATATTTTGGAGCGAAGGACAGAAGTCCGCCGGCAGTTGGATGCGCTTGAAGAAAAGCCGGAAGAGGGTTTGGATCTGTTAAAAGAGCAGGTTGAGATTTTAGAGCAACAGGCGGCTTTAACAGCGCACAGGGCAGAGCAACTGGAAAATGAACTGGATGGACTAAAGCAGAAGTTGATGGATGCGATGGACACAGCCGGGGATAGAAAGGCCCGCGTTGCCAGAATGGAGACCATTCGTCAACAGGCCTTACAGCGCGGCGAAGAGCTGGGGGCAAGAAAAGAAGAAGCGGCCAGGGAACTGGCACAGCTGGAACGGGAGCGGGCACAGGCGGCAGAAGAGAAGGCCGGAATCGAGGAATCTTTGGCATTTGCACGGGAAAGCGCCAAAACCCAGCAGGAAGATATGCGCAAAAAAAACGAAGCGGTGCTGGCGCTAGGGCAGGCTGTGCAACGCATGGTATCGGACTATCGACAGGCACTGCATACCCTCAAAACGCAAGAGGAATTAAAGCGGGATTTTGAAGGGTATATGCAGTCGGTACGCAGGCTTTTGCAAGATCTTACGAAAGGCAGGATCGACGATGGCGGCGTTTCGGGCGCCGTAGGCGCGCTGCTGCAAGTGCCGCAGGCCTATGAAAAGGCGATGGATCAAGCCTTGGGCGCCGGATTGCAGAATGTGGTGGTAGAAAATGAGCAAACCGCTAAAAAGCTCATCGCCTATCTACGGCAAAGGGAATACGGTAGGGTTACCTTTTTGCCGATTGCGGCGCTGCGGCCGCGCACGTTTTCCGCGGCGGAAAAACAACGTCTGACCGGGCGCGGCGTGTGCGGTTGTGCGGTGGATCTTGTGCATTTCCCGGAACATGTACGCCCAGCTATGGAATATCTGCTGGGACGTACGCTCGTCGTAGAGGATATGGATGCGGCCATCGAGGTTTGCAGGCGCAATGCGTTTTCATTTCGCTGTGTAACGTTGCAGGGGGATATGATGCAGTCCGGCGGCGCGATGACGGGCGGAAGTGTACGCGAGCGGGGGCTAATCTCCAGAGACAGGCTCATCGAGCAGGCGAGGGAAAAAGTGAATGATGCCAAGCAACAGGCACAGGCGCTGCAAACGCAATATCAGCAAGAATCGCGGGCCTATGAAGCGTGCTGCGACGCAGCAGAGGCGCAGCAAAAGAGAATCTACGCGCTGGAAGCGGAGCTTGCTGCAGCAGAACAAAAACTGGATACAACGCAGTTTGTGTATCAGAGCGCAAAAGATCGGTTGGCGCAGCTGGAGACAGAAGGAAACCGTATTCAAGAGGCGCTTGCCATGGCTGAAAAGGAGATTCAAGCCGGACAGGAGAGCGGAACGGTGGACGAGCAGGCGCTTAGAGATGAAATACAACGCTTGACAGAAATGCTTGCACAGGCAAGAACGGCGCGAGAGGATGCGGCGGCCAGGTACCAGGAGGGGCAGCTTTCCTTGGCCTCGCAAACAACCGAACAGGCCGCTGTGCGTGCCAGCAAAGAGCGGCTGGCGCGGGAAGAAGAGCGGCTGTGTGCGCAGGAGGAGCGTGTGGAAAAGGGGCTGCGGCTCAATGCTGAGCAGGAAAAAACGACGCAAACACAGCAGGTGCAAGCACAGCAAACGCAGCAGAAGATACAACGGGAAGCAGAGGAGAACGGCGCTGCGTTGTCTCAGCTGGAGACACAGCGGGAGGCGCTTCGGAAAGAACAGAAGGAATATCAAACAGAGCGGGAGCAGCTGGCCCTTCGGACGGCGGCGCTGCAGGAGAGACGATACAAAGCAGCAGCGCAGGCAGAAAGGCTGGAGGCAGAGTTTGAAAGCATTCAGACCCGGATCTGGAATGAATACGAACTGACCTATGCCATGGCAAAGCAGCAGAGCGAGCCGGTACAGCTGCAAAAGGCAACACAGCGGGCCAATCGGCTGCATGCTGAATTGCGCAAGATGACCTATGTGAACCCCGGCGCAATAGAGGAATACCAGCGCGTATCGGAAAGGCATGCCTTTTTAACAGCCCAGCGGGAGGATCTGCAAAAGGCTCGAGAGGATCTGGAACGGATGATCGAGGAATTGACAGACCAGATGCAAAAACAGTTTATCGAGAGCTTTGATAAAATCAACGAGAATTTCCGTAGGATATTTCCGCTGCTGTTTGGCGGCGGGCAGGCGCAGCTGATCTTAGAGGATAAAGAAAACGCGCTGACCTGCGATATTGACATTATGGCGCAGCCTCCCGGGAAAAAGCCTCGATATATCACGCTTCTTTCGGGCGGGGAGCGCGCGCTGACGGCGATTGCGCTGTTGTTTGCGATGCTGGAAATGCGCGCAACGCCGTTTTGTATTTTGGATGAGATCGAGGCAGCTTTGGACGAGGAAAACCTCGTACTGTTTGCAAACTTTATGAAAACGTATGCTTCCAAGACACAGTTTTTGGTCATTACCCATCGGCGGCCCAGCATGGAAGCGGCTACGGCGTTGTACGGCATTGCAATGGAAGAAAAAGGCGTTTCAAAGGTTGTAAGCGTGAAATTTGAGGAGGTTGGATAAGGCATGTCCCTATTTGGATTGAAAAAGACAAGGGAAGGCTTATGGGGGCGCGTGGCGTCGCTGTTTGGCCGGAAATTGGATGAGGAATTTTATGAGGAGCTGGAGGAAGCTCTGATCCTGGCGGACGTAGGCGTAGAAACCTCCGTAGAACTGGTGGAACGACTGAGAGATGCGGTCAGGGAGCAAAAGATCAACGATACCGAACGGGCAAAGCAGGTAATGATCGATTTGCTGTCGGAAATGATGGATAAGGGAACGCCGGATTATGAGTATCCGCTGCTGATTTTGATGGTAGGGGTCAACGGAGTAGGAAAGACTACGGCGATCGGACGTTTGGCCAATCAATTTCAAAAAGAGGGGAAAAAAGTATTGCTGGCCGCAGGGGATACGTTCCGGGCGGCGGCGGCAGAGCAGCTGGCACAATGGGCAGAGCGCACGCAGAGCCAATTTGTGCGCGGCGCTGCGGGTGGAGATCCTGCTGCGGTGGTGTTTGATGCGATCTCCGCCGCCAAGGCACGGCATTGTGATGTGGTTCTGTGCGATACAGCGGGAAGACTGCATAACAGAAAAAACCTCATGGATGAACTGGGTAAGGTGCGCAAGGTAATCGATCGGGAGTTTGAGGGCTGCATAAAAACCCTGTTGGTACTGGATGCAACCACAGGCCTGAATGGCATGGAGCAGGCCAAAGCTTTCTCGGAAATGGCGCGGGTAGATGGCATTGCGCTGACAAAGCTGGATGGCTCTGCCAAAGGCGGGGTGGCGGTGGCCATTACGCACCAATACGGGCTGCCGGTATGGTATTGCGGTACGGGCGAAACCAAGGAGGACTGGGAACCGTTTGAGGCCAAAGCCTTTGCCCGGGCGTTGTTTGGGGAAGAATGAAATAAAAAGGATGGCAGAGCCATCCTTTTTTGATAAAGAAAGCACAGATTGTGTTTCTGTATAACTGTAAAGGAATTTCCCTTGACAGGAGAAGGCCAATCAGATATAATTAGCCAGGTTGTAAAGGGATTTCCCTTTACAGAAAGAGGAACCATGGAAAAAAAGGCTTGGATGACACTGCTGTTGGATTTTTATGGCCCGCTGCTGACTGAGCGCCAGAGGAGAGCGATCGAGCTTTCCTGTGGAGAAGATTATTCTTTGGCAGAGATTGCAGAGAGCCAGGGAATCAGCAGGCAGGGTGTGCGTGATACGCTGATGCGGGCGGAAAAAACCTTGCAGGATTTGGAAGATAAGCTGCATTTGGCGTCTCGGACGCTGTTGTTGCGTGATGGCCTAGAAGCGGTCTGCGAGCAGCTGCAAAGAAAAGGTCTGGAAGAACAATCGAAGCAGATACAAACATTATGGCGCACTTGGGAAGGTGAATGATGGCATTTGAATCGTTGGGCGATAAGCTCAAAGGCGTTTTTAACAAGCTGACGGGCCGAGGCACCCTTTCGGAAAAGGATATTAAGGAGGCCATGCGCCAGGTGCGCCTGGCTCTGTTGGAGGCGGACGTAAACTACAAGGTTACAAAGGAATTTGTGGCAAAGGTCAGCGAAAAGGCGATGGGCGCTGAGGTTATGAAAAGCCTGACACCGGGCCAGCAAGTCATCAAAATCGTACAGCAGGAGCTGACGGAGCTGATGGGCGGCCAGCACGCGAAGCTGAAGGTGGCAAGCAAACTACCGACGGTGATTGTGCTATGCGGCCTGCAGGGCGCCGGTAAAACGACATTTGCTGCCAAGCTGGGCGCGTATTTGAAAAAGCAGGGGAAAAATCCCATGCTGGCAGCATGTGATACTGTGCGGCCGGCTGCGGTGGATCAGTTAAAAACCCTGGGCGAGCAGACGGGGATCCCGGTACACAGCGGTGGTACGGACCCTGTGAAAATAGTAAAACAGGCGAAAAAAGCGGCGGAAGACGGCATGTATGATACGCTGATCGTCGATACGGCCGGCCGCCTGCATATCGATGAAGAGATGATGCAGCAGATCCAAGGCGTTTGCAGCGCCGTGACACCTACGGAGGTTCTGCTGGTGGTAGACGCCATGACCGGGCAGGATGCGGTGAACATTGCCAAGTCGTTTGATGAGACAGTACCGCTGACAGGCATTGTGCTGACAAAGCTGGACGGCGACGCCAGAGGTGGGGCGGCGCTTTCCATGAGGGCGATTACAGGCAAGCCCATTAAGTTTGCAGGAACCGGGGAAAAGATAGAAAACATCGAGCCGTTTCATCCGGAACGCATGGCGTCGCGTATTTTGGGCATGGGCGATGTGCTGACGCTGATTGAAAAAGCACAGGAAACCTTTGACCTGGAAGAAGCGGCGAAGATGGAGCAAAAACTGCGCCGTGCAGAATTTACCTTACAGGACTTTTTGGACCAGATGCAGCAGGTGCAGAAGATGGGCAGCCCCGATGAATTGGCAGCGATGCTGCCGGGGGTCAGCGCTAGGGATATGGGCGACCCGGAGGAAGCCAAAAAACACCTGAAACGCACGGAAGCAATTATATACAGCATGACGCCGCAAGAGCGGCGCAGGCCGGAAATATTAAACGCCTCCCGCCGGAAGCGCATTGCCGCCGGTAGCGGCGTAAAAGTAAGCGATGTGAACCGGATGCTCAATGAATTTGAGAGCATACGAAAGCTCATCAAGCAGTTTACCGGCAATAAACGGATGAAAAAGCGTGGGTTTAAGGGAATGAAGCTTCCATTTTAACCACAGGCTTTTCACAATATTATTTAATACCCCAAAACCAAGGAGGAAACAAACAGATGGCAGTAAAAATCAGACTGAAAAGAATGGGCGCGAAAAAGGCACCTTTTTACAGGATCGTCGTTTCGGATTCCCGTTCTCCGCGTGATGGCCGTTTCATCGAAGAGATCGGCACCTACAATCCGCTGAAGGATCCCGGAGAAATCGTTGTGGACAAGGAACGCGCCGCTTACTGGATTGGATGCGGAGCGCAGCC
>UREB01000086.1 GCA_900546685.1 uncultured Eubacteriales bacterium
CGATCTGTGATAAAGCAGCACGAGCCCCTAAAGCGCCTCAGAAAGGAAGCGTATGTATTTGCCGAGGAGTTTATGGAGCCCTTTGGGGCGCTGATCGGGCTCCCCGCTGCACAGGGCTGCTTAACACAGGAGATGTTTGGCGTGGATATCGGTGCGGCAGAAACATGTACTTTGTATTTTGCGGAGGAGGAGAGGCAGGAGGAACAGCAGGAGGAACTGCCGGAATTATGGAATATGGCTGTGCCCTTTTTGCCATATCGGATGGAAGAAGAGGGTTTTGTTAGCGCGATCAACCGGGGCGGACGATCCAAGGGCCTTGGCATCGGCATTTATATCGAGGGAAAAAAAGAGGATGAGATCACGTTCAGCGATGTGAAACTGTGCACCGATTTTGAAAAGCGCCCCCTAAATATCCGGCCCATTACGCTGGAAAAGCGGCAGCTGGCCAATGGGGAATGGGCGTATTGGTGGGAGGATGAAAACCTGCCGCTCCGGCCCAAGATAAGCGGAGAGCGGAACAGGGAGCTGCGGGAACTCGGACGATCGATGACATTGTGGTTCACACCGCATGGAAATCCACGCAAGGCGATGGACATTGCCGTGACATTTGTGCCGCTGGAAAATCGGATCAAAGGGCAGTGCACCTGGTGCTGCTGGTGGAAATATGGATCAAAGGCTGCGTTTATCCAAGCGAACAATGAGCAGCTAAAAAGGGGCTCAGGCATTTTTCTTAACCCGGACGACTACGACCTGGATTGATGCAAAGCAAGGGACTCAGAGGCGGAAAGAAAATAGAAACAAGCAAAGCAAGCATGATAGCGGCCTGGTGCCTGACGGCGATGCTCTGCCTGTGCGGATGCGGTGCTAAGGAGACCTCGTTATACGACAGAGGGCTAACTGATGCAGGAAATGGCGGCGGCGCCCTATGCGCAAACGATGACGCAGAGCCAAACGCTGCTGGAAACGCTGGACGTTGTCGCTAGGCAGGACTGTAGCACCCCAAGGCAGTGTATTGCATAGAGGCTCCCACGGAAGCGCTCTCTGCCCTTGTGGAAGGCGGGACGGAAGGAGAGGTGTCTGAAACGCTCAAGGCGTATCTGATGCAGACAATGCTGGGCGCGCTGCCCAATCAGATCAACGGGCTGGCGGGGGCTTCCGCTCCAGCAGCCGCAGCATATGCTCAGCCAGACAAACCTTTGTGCAAGCAGGGCTGGGGGAGGATACTGTATACTTGTACACCTTAAATCGGCGGTGCCGGCGATGGTGGTATTCCTCAAGGGAGAGGGCGATACGGTGCTGGCGACGGGCAGCTTTATGCTCAATGAGGAGTTTGCCTGTGATTGGCAAGAGGCGCTGGAGGAAAGCCTGCAAATGTTTTCCGCCGCGGTATCAGCAGTGGAAAGATAGCGCCGGAAGGGAGAAAGACGCTATGCCGTTGAAATTTGTGTGCGGAGACATTACGAGGATGCGTGTGGATGCCATTGTCAATGCTGCCAACCGGACGCTGCTGGGCGGGGGTGGCGTAGATGGGTGCATCCACCGCGCTGCGGGGCCGGGGCTTTTAGAGGAATGTAGAATTTTGGGCGGCTGCCAGACGGGCAGCGCCAAGATCACAGGCGCGTATGAACTGCCGTGCCGGTATGTGATCCATACAGTGGGGCCGGTTTGGCAGGGCGGCGGCCGGGGCGAAATACGGGCGCTTTGTTCGTGCTACCAAAGGTCGTTGGCGCTGGCCAAGGCGCATGGATGCCGGAGCGTAGCGTTCCCGCTGGTATCGGCGGGCGCATATGGAATGCCCAAAGCGTTGGCGCTGCGCACGGCGGTGGAGAGCATCGAAGCATTTTTGCAGGCTGATGAGATGGAAGTGGCGCTGGTGCTCTACCAAGCCGAGGATTATGCCCTGGCCAAGGCGCATTATCCGATGTATACAGCGTAAAGGCAAAAAAAGCGCAGATTTTTCTGCGCTTTTTTTCAATTAGATCTTTTGCAGGGCCTTTTTGAACTGGCGGGCAAACAGCAGCACGGTGAATGTGACGGCAATGGCGTCGGCAAAGGGCTCTGCCATATACACGGCCATGGTGGGGTTGGCAGAAAATAGATGCGGCATCAGATAGATCAGAGGCAGCAGGATGATGAATTTCCGCGTAACGGCGACGAGGATGGATTCCTTGGCGCGGTCCAGCGCGGTAAAGGTCATCTGGCAGGCGATCTGCGCGCCGAAGAGCACAAGCACGGCGAAATACACGCGGATGGCGGGCGTAGCAAACGCGATCAGCGAGGCATCCGAGGTGAAGATGGAGGCAAACACGCCAGGGAAAAGCAACAGCGCCAGCCATAACAGGGTGGAGTATACCAAGCTGCTGCGCAGCAACAACCCGAAGGCCTTTTTAACACGATCCGCATTGCGTGCGCCGTAATTGTAGCTGATGATGGGCTGTGCGCCCTGACCCAAGCCTTGCAAGGGCAGCAGGGCAAACTGCATCACGCTGGTAAGGATCGTCATGGTGCCGACGGCAATGTCCCCGCCATAACGGAGCAGGGAGGAATTGAAGCAGACGGAAATGACGCTTTCGCTGGCCTGCATGATAAACGTCGCCGTACCCAGCGCCAGGCAGGGCAGGATGATGGAGGATTGCAGGCGCATCTGTTTGATACGGATCTTAAGATGCGTCTTTTTGCCCGTTAAAAAGAGCATTACCCACGCCGCGGACAGCGCCTGCGACAGGATGGTGGCCAGCGCTGCGCCGCTTACGCCCATATCAAAGACAAAGATGAAGACGGGATCCAATACGATGTTGGTAACAGCGCCGATCAGTACGGACAGCATGCCGGTCTTGGCAAAGCCCTGGGCGATGATAAACATATTCATGCCCAACGTGATCTGCACAAACAGCGTGCCGATGGCGTAGATGTTCATATACTCGGTGGCATAGCCGATGGTATTTGCGCTGGCGCCAAAGGCCAAGAGCAACGGCCGGTTCCAGATGAGCAGCACAGCGGTGAGCACGACGGAAATGATGAGCTGCACGGTAAAGCAGTTGCCCAGCGATTTTTCGGCGGACTCATGATCCTGCCGGCCCATAAAGATGGAAGCACGCGGCGCACCGCCCGCGCCCACAAAGGAGGCAAAGGCGGAAACGATCATGATGATGGGCATGCATACACCCACCCCGGTCAGGGCCAGAGCACCTACCTCCGGAATGTGGCCGATATAGATGCGGTCCACAATGTTGTACAGCATATTGATGAGCTGGGCCACCACGGAGGGCAGGGCCATCTGAAAAAGCAGCTTGCCAATAGGCGCTGTACCGAGCTGATTTTGGTCTTCATTCATGGAGCGTTCCTTCTTTCTGTAAGCATAAGGAGATGTTTTGTGCGATGCGGTAGTAAAATTGCTCAAAATCGTGCGTTTCCTCTGCGGTAAAGCCGGAAAGCGCGCAGGCGGTAAAGCGGGGCATCACGGCCAGCACGTCTTCCAAAAGCGGCGCGGCGCTATTTGTCAGCGATAGATGGATGCGGCGCCGGTCGGCAGTATCCTGGCGGCGGCACAAAAGGCCGCGCTGGATCAGCGATTCCACCGCCACAGAGACATTGCTCTTGGGCAGCATGCGCAGCTCTACGATGTCCCGCGCGGTATCCAGGCCGGGATTGTTGCCCAAAAAGGCGAGCACATCAAATTCCGTTTGGGAAAGGCTGTGCTGCTTGCAGACACGCCGGCGCAGGCTGTCGTAATACTTCAAAATATTGCGAAACCCCACCAGGACTTCGGAATTCTTGGACATGCCGTATCATTCTCCTCAAAAGTAGTTTTATTTAAAAACGGTTTGCTCAAATAACCGTTTCATTGTTTATTATAGAAAGCCGCCCGCATTTGTCAAGAGCGGAAGGCGTTGTTTTTTAGCAGTGATAATGCACAGGAAATGTGCTAGAATAAAATCAGTCTATCAATTCCTTTTTAGTTTCCCGTATAAGTCGTAAGGCTATATGGCGGGGCACTGTTTTTTGCAAAGTTAGCGAACTCTCAATTTACAGAGAAAGGATTAAAAAAATGCTGCTGCTCAATCGAACGCTGTTGAAGATGGCCAAGGGCCTGTGGGGCTGGATGGGGGTCATTGTAGGGCTGAAGATGGTCACGCTGGTAGGGACGACGATGTTTGCCAAGACCATCTCACAATTTTTGGGCAATTTGTATGCGCCCAATTTGACCTGGGCGGAGGCGGGCTCCGCCATACTGGCGGCGCTTTTGGCAGCGATATTGATGTTTGCCTCTGAGCTTTTGACGGGCGAGGCGGAATACCGCTGCACGGCCAAGGCGCGCACCAGCCTTAGGCGCCGTATTTTTGCCAAGGTGATGGAGCTGGATGTGGGCAACATCGAAAGGATCGGCCCCGTATCTGCCATTACCTCGGCGGTGGACGGCGTAGAGTCCATGCAGACGTATTACAGCCAATACCTGCCCGGGCTGGTATACAGCGTGCTGGCGCCGATCTACCTGTTTTTCCAAATGAAGGAGGCTTCGCTGGCGGTGGCCGCGGTGCTTTGCGCCATCGCGATGATCCTGCTGCCCATCAACAACATTTTCCGCGCGCATATCGAAAAGCTGAAAACGGAATACTGGGCCTGCATGGAGGATCTAACGGGCTATTATCTGGAAAGCGTGCAGGGGCTGACGACGTTGAAGCTGTATGAACAGGACGAAACGCGCACCAAGGTGCTCAAGAAAAAGGCCTTTGCCTTCAACGATAAGATCATGGAGGTCATGAAGGTAAACTTTACCTCGTTTTTGCTGACGGACGGGCTGGTGTACGGCTCCATCGTGCTGGCCACGGGGCTGGCCTGCGGCGGGCTGATTGCGGGGCACCTTTCCTTTGCCTCAGCGCTGATGGTGCTGCTGCTCTCCTACGGATTTTTTTCGTCGGTACGCCAGCTGATGAACGCCACGCATACGGCGCTGGCGGGTGTGGCGGCGGCAGAAAAGGTTTCAAACCTGCTGGATATCGATACCACCCGCCCGTATGCGCCCGAAACCCCAGAGGATACAACGCCGTACAGCGGCATCCGGATGGAGCATATCTCCTACGGATATACCGGGCGGCATAAGGCGCTGGATGATGTAAGCCTTACGGTGGAAAAGGGCAAGGTAACGGCGCTGGTGGGGCTGTCCGGCTGCGGAAAGAGCACGCTGGCCGGGCTGATGATGCGGTTTTTTGATCCCTCCGGCGGGCGCATTACCATAGAGGGCCGGGATTATCTGAGCATGACGCCCGAACAGCTGCGCAGGCGCATCGCCATGGTGCCGCAGCAGGTCAGCCTGTTTTCCGGCAGCATTGCAGAGAACCTCCGCATCGCCAAAAAGGATGCTACGGAGGAAGAAATGATGGAAGCGTTGGAGCAGGTGCGGTTAAAGGATTGGGTGCTGGCCCAGCCCAAGGGGCTGCAAACCAGCGTAGGGGATGCCGGCGGCAAGCTATCCGGCGGGCAGCGGCAGAAAATCGGCATCGCACGCGCGCTTTTGTGCCAGGCCCCGTATATCATTTTTGACGAAGCGACCTCCAGCGTAGACCAGCAGAGCGAAGAGGAGATTTGGCGCTGTATTGACGAGCTGGCGCAGACGCGGACGCTGGTCATCATTTCACACCGGCTTTCCACCATCCGCCAGGCCGACTGCATCTATGTACTCAGCGGCGGCAGGATCGAGGAAAGCGGGCGGCATGAAGCGCTGATGCAGCAAAACGGGCTGTATCATCAGCTGGTGAACGAGCAGCAAAAGCTGGAAGAGCAGGCAGAGGAGGGCAGAGCATGAGACGCAGGTTTCGTTATTCGATCTGGACGATGACAAAGCGGCTATTGCATATTGCTGCGCCCGTTAAGGGCATGTTGGCGCTGTCCACCTTGACAAGCGTGGTGGGCAACCTTTCGCAGATGGGGCTGATGGGCTTCGGCGCGCTGTGGATTTTGGCCTGCGCAGGCAAGGTGGGCGGCTCTGCCGTGCTGTATGGCGTGCTCACCGGACTAAGCGGCCTGATCATCGTGCTGGGCCGGTATGGCGAAGGGGTAATTTCGCATGCGGCTTCCTACCGGCTGCTGGCCAATATGCGGGTGCATTTGTTTGAAACCATCCGCCGCCTGGCCCCTGCCTGCCTGATGGATCGGAAAAAGGGCGATTTGCTGAATATCGCGGTATCCGATATAGAGACGGTGGAGTTTTTCTTTGCGCATACCATCGGGCCGATGTTTACCGTGATCCTGCTGCCTTGTACGACGCTGGCACTGGCGCTGGTGTTCAGCCCGTTGTTTGCCGCGGTGCTGCTGCCCATTTACCTCATCGTCAGCATCGTGCTGCCGTTGATCGCCATCAAAGTAGGGCGGCCCATTGGCATGCGCTACCGCGAGCGGCTGGGAGAGATCAAATCCATGGTGCTGGAAAGCGTATACGGCATCAAGGATATTCAGATCTTTGGCGTGGCGGACGATCAGCTGGCCCGTATTTTGGCGCAGAACAAGCAGGTGAACCGAGCCGCGCACGGCATTACGCTGCACCGGCAGACGGTTTCCTCGGCGCCGACGTTTTTTGTGTACCTGGCCCGCATTTTGATTTTGGTGGCGGCCACATATCTGGCGGCCAGCGGCCAGGCGAACCCTGTGGGCACCATCCTCATCTCGTTTTTGGCAACGGCGTCCTTTTCCTCTACGCAGTCGCTGACGATGGTGGTTTCCAGCCTGCTGGAAACCTATGCCGCCGCAGAGCGCCTGTTTACCCTGGAGGATACCCAACCGGAGGTAGAGGAGGCAGAGGAACCCTGTGAAATCGGGCCAATTGAAACCATCGATTTTGAAAACACTGGGTTTCAATATTCCAAGCAGGGAAAAAAGATTTTGGATGGCTTTACGCTGCATATCCAAAGGGGAGAAAAGATTGGCATTGTGGGAGAAAGCGGCATTGGGAAATCCACCGTGCTGCGCCTGCTGCTGCGGTTTTGGAACCCCACGGAGGGGGACATTAAGCTCAACGGCGTA